>JAPYWT010000139.1 GCA_028276215.1 Thermoflexus sp.
ATCTCTGTGTCTTTGTGTCTTTGTGTGAGGCCCATGACCGCCCGCACGATCGCCGCGTAGCCCGTGCAGCGGCAGAGATTCCCCTTCAGGTAGTCCCGGACATCCTCCTCAGTGGGGTGGGGGACCTCCTCCAGCAGACTCTTCGCCGTCATCAGCATGCCAGGGGTGCAGTAGCCGCACTGGAAGGCGGCATGCTGGATGAAGGACTCCTGCAGGGGATGGAGTTTCCCGTCCCGTCCCGCCAGTCCCTCCACCGTCAGGACCTCGCTCCCGTCGGCCGCGACGGCCAGGACCAGACAGGCGAGGGCCAATCGGCCATTCACGTGGACGGTGCACGCGCTGCATTCGCCGATGCCGCAGCCGTACTTGGTGCCGGTCAGGTGGAGTTTCTCCCGCAGGACGTTGAGGAGCAGTTCGTTGGGGGCCACCCACACCCGCCGCCGCTCCCCGTTCACCGTCAGGTGGACCTCCACCTCCTGGTCGGCGCGGATGTGGCGGGGCGCGCGGGGCGGGAGAGCGGCCGACGGCGGAGAAGCGGGCGCGGCCGGAGACGGCCCGGCGGGCTGCCCGGCCCGCTCCCAGGCCCGATGCAGACCGTCATAGGCCAGGACGCGGGTGACTTCCCGCCGGTACCAGGCCATAGAGCGGACGTCGTCTATCGGGCTGACCTCCTCCGAGGCGACCCGTGCGGCCTCCAGGACGGCCTCCTCGCCGAAGGCCTGGCCGATGAGGACGGCCTCCGCCTTCCGGGCCCGCAGCGGGGTCGGCGCGACGGCCCCGAAGACCAGCCGCGCGTCGGCGACGCGGTCGCCCTCCCGGACCAGCACGACGGCGGCATTGACCTTCGCCAGGTCGGCCGTGACGCGGGTGATTTTCAGGAACGCCCCGCCCGTCCCCAGACGTGGCGGCGGCAACTCCACCGCCACCAGCAGTTCCCCCGGCTCCAGAACGGACCGCCCCGGCCCCAGGAAGAACTCCTCCACCGGTAGACGGCGCTCCCCCTTCGGCCCGCGGAGGACGGCCTCCGCGCCGTACGCGATGAGGGCGGGGGCCGTGTCGGACGCGGGGGACGCGTTGCCCAGGTTCCCGCCGAGGGTGCCCATGACCTGGACCTGCGTCGTGCTGAAGGACGCGCAGGCCTCCGCCAGGACCGGGTAGCGGGCCCGCACCCACGGGTCGTTGCGCAGCGTCCGGATGGACGTGCGCGCGCCGATGCGGGTGTGGCCGTTCCGGGCCTCTATCCCGTCCAGTCCAGGGACGCGGCCGATGGAGACGACGTACCGGGGGGCCAGCCGCTCCATTTTCATCTGGACGATGAGGTCCGTCCCGCCCGCCAGCACCCGCGCCTCCGGCCCGTACCGGTCCAGCAACCCGACCGCCTCCTCCACCGAGGTCGGCTCCAGATAATCAAACTCGTGCACCAGAATGTGGGAATTCGTGATATGCATCGTTTCCCTCATACGCATTCATTGCTCACCACAAAGACACGAAGACACGAAGAAAAAATTATTTGTAATTACCTACCACAAAGGACACAAAGGGATAAAATATTATCCTTCGTGCCCTTTGTGCGGCCTTCGTGTCCTTCGTGGTTTTAATGAAACGGTTCGTGGGTGGTAGTTACAATTATTTTAACTTTGTGTCTTGGTGTCTTCGTGGTTTTCCTGTCCTCTCAGCGCTGCCAGCACTTTCTCCGGCGTGATGGGCAACTCGTAGAAGCGGACGCCGATGGCGTTGTAGACGGCGTTGGCGTAGGCCGCCGCGACGGGGTTGGACGCTGCCTCGCCGATGCCCTTCGCCCCCAGCGGCCCCGTCGGCTCGTAGGTGTGGGCGAAGTACGTGACGAGGTTCTCCACCGTCGGGCTCTCGCAGACGCCGGGGATTTTGGCGTCCACCATGTACCCGCGCGAGAGCGTCCGCCCCTGCTCGTCCCAGAGGTTGTCCTCGTAGAGGGCAAACCCCGCGCCGATGTGCAGGCCCCCCTCCAACTGCCCCGCGGCCAGGTCTGGATTGATCACCGTCCCGCAGTCGCTGCCCAGGGCCGCCCGCACCGTCCGGATGACGCCGGTCCACGTATCCACCTCCACCTCCACGAAGGCGGTCATGTAGGCCGGCGGGCAACTGGTGGGCCGGTAACTCTCCACCGCCGCAATGGTCTTCCAACTCTCCGTCCAGCAGCGGGTGGCGACCTCGGCAATTGTCATCCGGCGCTCCGGGATGGACGGGGCGTAGATGACCCCCTGGCCCAGGTCCTCATCCAGCCGAATCGTCAGCGCGTCGGGCATGACGTTCAGGTAACGGGCCGCCGTCTCCAGGAGTTCCTGGCGGACTTTCTGCGCGGCCCGGACCGCCGCGCCGCCGCCCGCGTAGACGCCGCGCGTGGCGTGGGTGACCACGTCGTAGACCGTCGTCGTGGTGCCGGCGGCGGCGATGTTCACCTTCTCCAGCGGCACGCAGAGCACCTCCGCCACCAGTTTGGCGATGGCCTCCAGCGTCCCCCCGCCGTGGTCCATGACCGCCGTGATGACGTCCACCGACCCGTCCTGGTTGACTTTGACCATCGCGCCGGAGTAGTCAATGACGTCGCCGGGCTGAGGGGCGCCCGCGCTGGACGTGTGGAACCCCCGCGCCATGCCGATGCCCCGGCGGTAGCGGCCCGTCTTGGCCTCTGGCGACTGACGGCGGTCCCAGCCGATGAGTCGCTTCCCCTCGTCCAACAGTTCCGGCACCCCGTCGCTCTGGACGATGGAGCGGACCAGCGGCCCCTGTCCCCAGAAGGTGTCGCCCAGGCCGACGTAGTTCTTCCGCCGCAACTCCACCGGGTCCATCCCCAGCCGGTTCGCCAGTTCGTCCATGAGCGACTCCACCGCGAAGGTGATCTGGGGGTTGCCGAAGCCCCGCTTGGCGCAGGACGGGGTCTTGTTCGTGTAGACTGCGATCCCCTTGTAGCGGACGTTGGGGAGCCGGTAGAGGGAGACCAGCCAGCCGACGCAGACGCCCAGGAAGGAGTAGGGCTGGATGTTGTGCGCGCCGATGTCGGTGACCAGTTCCATTTCGGCCCCCAGGAGCGTCCCGTCGGCCCGCGCGGCCAGTTTCAGGTGGACCTGGACGGGGTAGTCCACGTGCTCGTAGAAATCCTCCTCGCGGGTCAGGCTCAACTTCACGGGACGGCCGGCCTTGAGGGCCAGTGCGGCGCAGATGGGGATGGGGGTGTTCATCTGGATGCTGGAGCCGAAGGTCCCGCCCACGGGGATGCGGATGACGTTGATCTTGCTCAGGGGGATGCCGAAAATCTGCCCCAGCAGGATGCGGACGTTGTGGATGGACTGGGTGGTGGCCCAGACGGTCAGGCCACCGTCCGGCTCCGGGCGACAGACGGCGGTCTTGGGCTCCAGTTGCATATGGTAGATTTTGTGGGTACGGAAGGTCCCCTCCACGACGACATCGGCCTCGGCGAAGGCCCGGTCCACGTCTCCCTCTTCTATCTGGCGCATGCAGGCGATGTTGTTCTCAATCGGGATTTCCTTATCGCCCCAGAGGACGGTCTCGTGGATGGGGACGGCGCCGGGCCGCATGGCCTCTATGGGGTCGGTGAGGACGGGGAGGGGCTCGTACTCCACCTGCACGGCGCGGGCGGCCTTTTCCGCCAGGGCTTCCGTCTCCGCGGCGACCGCGGCGACGGGCTCCCACAGGCGGCGGACCTTATCGGCCAGGACGGTGGTATCCCGGTGCAGGACGGCGGGGACGGTGACGATGCGCTGGTTGAAGCGGACGTGGGGGACGTCGTCCCAGGTGATGACGACGGCGCCCAGGGCCTCGGCCGGGCGGGGGTCTATGCTCCGGATTCGGGCGTGGGCGTAGGGGCTGGCGACGATGCGCCCGTAGAGCATCCGGGGAAGGATGATGTCCACCGAATAGAGTTCCCGTCCGGTGACCCGCGCGATGGCGTCTTTGCGCGGGGTGATTTTGCCGACGATGTGGAATTGATCCTTCATGGTTCCCGGCTCCGATCGGATATGGCCCGCAGGGAAATTGCGGGCAG
Source organism: Thermoflexus sp. (assembly GCA_028276215.1). GTDB lineage: Bacteria > Chloroflexota > Anaerolineae > B4-G1 > DUEL01 > SpSt-77. The sequence goes on from JAPYWT010000139.1 coordinate 4,043, forward strand.
TTGTCTTGCGCTTCTCTCTGACCAGCCGATGGCGACTTCCCAATTACCGGGTTACCTGACACTTTTGATCCAGCAGTACACGGATTCACACGGATGTTACGGATTTTCACGGATTTTCACGGATTTTCATCCCTTCGGGCAGAGCCCTCTGAGCGAAGCCGTGCGAATCCGTGAAACCCGTGTGTATCCGTGTCCTGATTTCAGTTGCAAGCAGTTGCCCCACATTCACACCCACACCCCCTCCCCAATTCGCCCCAGCACCAGCGCCAGCAGGGCCATGCGGACGTAGACGCCGTGGCGGGCCTGGCGGAAGTAGGCGGCGTTGGGGAGCCCGTCCACGTCCGGTGCGATCTCGTCCACCCGGGGCAGGGGGTGCATCACCGTCACCCGGGGGTTCACCCGCTCTATCATCTCCCGGGTGAGGATGTAACTCCCCTTCAGCCGCTCGTACTCGGCGGGGTCGGCGAAGCGCTCCTTCTGGATGCGGGTCATGTAGAGGACGTCGGCCTCGGCCAGCGCGGCCTCCAGGTCCGTCATCTCCTCCACCCGCACCCCCTCCGCCCGCAGCGCGGCGACGATGTCCGCGGGCATCCGCAGCGGTTCGGGGCTGACCAGGATGAGGCGACAGTGGTAGTGACGGTAAATCCAGACCCCGGAGTGGACCGTGCGGCCGAACTTCAGGTCGCCACAGAGGGCGATAGTCAGGCCGTCCACCTGGCCCCTCTCCGCGCGGATGGTGTAGAGGTCCAGCAGGGCCTGGGTGGGGTGCTGCCCGGCTCCGTCGCCGCCGTTGATGACGGGATGCTCCGCCACCTCCGCCGCCACCTTCGCCGAGCCGACCTGGGGATGGCGGATGACGATGACGTCGGCGTACTGGTCCACCGTCCGGACGGTATCGGCCAGGGTTTCCCCCTTGGCCACCGAGGTGGATTCGGCCGAGGAGAAGCCGACGACGCTCCCGCCCAGGCGGTGCATCGCCGTCTCAAAGGAGAGGCGGGTCCGGGTGCTGGGCTCAAAGAAGAGGGTCGCCAGGACGTAGCCGCGCAGGAGGTCCAGGGAGGGGGTCCGCTGAAGGCGGGCCTGGAACTCCGCGGCCACATCCAGAATCCGGTCCAGTTCCTCACGGGTGAACTGAGCGCCGTCCAGAATGTCGGTGCCTTTCAGATGGGCCATTTCCTTGCTCCTTGAAGAAAGGTTTACCACGAAGACTCCAAGACACAAAGTCAAAATTAATAATTAAAAAATTAACAATTAAATATTTCGTGCCTTCGTGTCTTGGTGGTAGAGATTCTCCACAGCGGGGAGGGTGAAGGCGAAGAGGCTCCCCTGGCCGGGCTGGCTCTCCACGCTTACCTGTCCGCCCAGTTTTTCCACAATTCGCTTCACAATGGAAAGTCCCAGACCATACCCTTTGCCTGTATGCCGGGCCTGGGTGAAGGGGGTGAACAGGCGGCTCTGTTCCTCCGGCGTCAGGCCGGGGCCGTTATCCCGCACCCAGAAGCGGACCATTCCCGGGGCGTCCGGCGGGAAGTCGGCGCCCAATTCCACTCGCGGCGGCTGGCCACCATACTTGATGGCGTTGCTGATGTAGTTGAACCAGACCTCTTCTACCCACGGCGCGTAGCCCCGTGCAACGGGCCAGGTGGAGGGAACCCGGACCTCCGCGTAGGATTCGGCGATGGCGTCGCTCAGGCGGGAGAGGGCCTCGCCCACGACGTGGGCCATGTCCAGAGGGCCCGTTTCTACCTCCTGGCGAGGTGCGGTGGCCAGAAACAGCAGCGCGTCAATGACGCCAGCCATTTTGTGCCCGTGCTGGACAATACTCTGAACGTACTCGCGCTGCTGCTCTGGGGAGAGTCGGGGAAAGAGGGTATCCAGCAGTTCCGCGTAGCCGATGACGAGGGAGAGAGCATGCTTGAGGTCGTGGGCCACCGTGTGGGCGAAGGCGTCCAGTTCCTCGTTGCGGGCTTCCAGTTGCCGGGCGTACTCGCGCAACTGCTCTTCTGCCTGTTTGCGCCGGGCAATTTCCCGGTGGGTCAGCATCAGGGCCTGGGATTTGGCGACGGCCAGGGCGATGTGGGCGGCGGCGTACTCGGCCCGGGCGATTTCTTCGGCCGTGAAACGATGGTGCTGGCGAAACGCGATCAGCGCGGCGCCCAGTTTCTGCTGGCCGACGATGAGCGGCATGACCAATAGAGAGCGGTTGGGGAACCGGGCGGCGATGCGTGGGCTGACATACGGGGAGTTGAACACGTCCTCAATCGCCAGCGCGCGCCCCAGGCGCAGGGCGGACTCCGTAGCCGTAATCTCGCCGGGGGGAAACTGGAGGGTGGGGTAAATTTCCCGCATCGGGCCGTAGGCCGCGCGGGGGATGGGACGGCCCTGTTCCTCGTCCCAGGTGGCGATGTAGCAATCGTCGGCCCGGAAGAGTTCCCCCAGCCGGTCGGCCAGGGCCTGGAGCATGTTCTGGAAGTCGGTGGTGCCGATGGCGATGCGGGTGATCTCGTTCAGCAGGGCCAGGAAATGGGCCTGGTCCTCCAACTGATGGTG
>JAPYWT010000141.1 GCA_028276215.1 Thermoflexus sp.
GCTCCGGAGCGGCCTCCCGGCCCGATTGAGATATTTTAAAGGTGCGGCATTGAGCCCGGCTAATCACCGGGGCAGGGGGATTTTTGTCCAAAGTCCAGTCATAAACTTGCATCGTCTCCTGCGCTGCTCGGGCCCAAGTAAACCTTTGTGCCCTCTCTATCCCCCTGGCCCGCAGGGTGACCCGAATTGCCTCATCCGTCAGCGCCCGCTCCATCGCTCCTGCCAGCGCCCGCACATCGGCGGGGTCCACCAAAAGCGCCGCATCCCCGGCCACTTCGGGCAGGCTGGAGGTGTTGGAGCAGATCACAGGCACCCCGCAGGCCATGGCCTCCAGCACCGGCAGGCCGAAGCCCTCATAGAGAGAAGGGAAGACAAAAAGGTCGGCGGCACTGTAGATGGCCGGGAGGTCCTCGTCGGGCACGTAGCCGGTGAAGATGACCCGGTCCTCCAGCCCCAGTTCCCGCAGGCGGCGGAAGAAGCCCTCGTAGAGCCAGCCCTTTTTGCCCACAATGACCAGTCGCAGGTCGCAGGGAGCGGGCCGCAGGGAGCGGGTTGCCAGGAGGTGGTGGAAGGCTTCCAGGAGCGCGGTGAGGTTCTTGCGGGGCTCAATGGTGCCGACGTAGAGGATAAAGTGCTCCGGCAGGCCGTAGCGGGCGCGGACGGCAGCGATGGCTTCTGGGCTGGCCGGGCGGAAGCGGGGGTTCACCCCTTCGTAGATGACGGTGATTTTCTCCTCGGGGATACCGTAGAAGCGGATGGCATCCCGCTTGGTGCACTCGGAGACGGCGATGACCGCATCGGCCGCGCGCAGGAAGCGGGGCATCATCAGGGTCAGAAACCAACGGTTCAGGGGTTTGTGGGTTTCGGGGTGGAAGAGGAAGATGAGGTCGTGGAGGGTAAAGACCGTCCGGACCGAGGAAAAGCGGGGAAGCAAGTGCTCCGTAGCGTGGAACAAATCCACCCCTGTGAAGAACCTGTCCATACTGAGGCCCAGAAGGTGGCGGAGGGCGGTCGTCAGGCGCCAACGGTAGGCGTCCCACGGAATCACGTACCTGGGCAAGGCGTCCAGGGGCGCAGGTAGAGGTACAGGCGGGTGGCGGTCGTAGTGAAACGCGCTCCACGACATTCCCGTGTCCATCTGCAGCAGTTGCGTCGCCAGTTCCCGGGCGTAGGATGCCAGTCCCGCTTTCTGGTGGACAACGGGGGAAAGGTCCAGGCAGATGTTCATTTTGGCACACTCCCCAGGAAACGGCGTGCCCACTGTAAAATACGGTACCCGCTTAATAGAATCCAAACCACGCCTGTCTTCCACGCGCCATAGTGCTTTGCTGTGAATCGTAAAAGGCTCTGGTAATAAACTGGCGTCACACGATGCCGTTGCGGTAACGATGCTCCTCCCAAATGCAAGACCTCAAAGCGTGGATCATAGACAATCCGCCAGCCCGCCTTTCTCATCCGCAAACACCAATCGTTGTCCTCAAAGTAAAGGAAAAACCGCTCGTCCAGTAACCCTACCTGATCCACAACATCCCGACGTACCAGCATGCATGCTCCGGAAACCCAATCTACCTCAATGGGATGTTCCACATTCCATTGGTGCATCGGCCCAAGACCCAGGATCGTTCGCAAACCGCGTATCAGTAGATAGCCGGGCGACTGGTCTTTCCCAAAAGCAAAGGGCTGAGGTTTTCCGTCGGGAGTGCGCAGCAAAGGAGAGAGCGCCCCTACCCCGGGCTGAGCCAAAAGGGCCCTTGCTGCAGCCTCCAGGGTTTCTGCAGAAGCCAGCACGTCACTGTTCATCAAGACTATTACCTGACCAGCGGCCTGCCGAAGTCCCAGGTTGACACCTCCAGCAAAACCTAAGTTTTGCTCGCTGCGGATAAGTTCTACTTTAGGGAAATTTTTGGCAATTATATGGGCCGTGTTGTCAACGGAGCCGTTATCCACCACAATAACTTGCCAGCCCAGGCGGATAGCCTGATTGTAGAAATTTTCCAGGCATTGCACAACCAAGTTACATGTGTTGTAGGTTAAAACAACAATTGTTAGAAACGGTAAATCCATCCCACATCCCTTTGAGGTGTGATGATCCGGGAAAATGCTCTACAGCCAGGGCAACCCGGGCAACAGGGTTGTTATGAGGACCACATACTCATTTTGCCTATCGGCAGCAGCCAGAGCCAGAAGCCGTTTCTGTGCATATCGCCCCAGGCCAGCATGCTGATGTACGGCAGGAGAAAGGTCAAGGCAAATTTTCATCGCAGTTGCTTTATTCCACCCAAATACCTGCCAGGAAATAGAGAAGCAGGGGCCCAAGCAAGACAAGGAATGTGAACAACACGATATAATGCACCCACCGATTCTTACCCAGATACCCCAAGAATATAAAAACCGGGAAAATGGACATCAAGTATCGCGCGATAGAAGCAGTAGGCAGGCCAGCAGTGGGATCCAGTGTGGCAGAAGTGGAGATGAAATATACAGGCACACTGTAGAGCCAGTAACTGGGAGGAGTCCGGGGGATCATTGCCAGCATCAGCACCAAAAAGATCACCATCGTACCAAAATCTATCCAGGCAATAGCGGTTATATAGCGAGTCAGCGGTAAACTTCTGACCACCTGCCAGGCAATAGAGAATGTACCCCAGGGCCAGGTAAGACGATGGCTCCATGCCTTCTGAATTGTATTAAAGGCAAATGGATCGCCGGTCAGATGTCCCAAATACACCATGAAAATCCCTAACCCCATAGGCACCAGAGTTAACACCAGCGCTTTTGGTGAGAGCCCTTTTTGCTTATACCATTCCCACGCCAATGGAAAAGTCACCGCAACCCCCGCCAGCCTTGTCAGGCAGGAAAGCATGCCCAGGGGGATGGCAAGGGACCACCGGCCTCTCCGCGCATAATAGAAGGCAGAAGTCGCAAGGGCGAGAAATAAAGCTTCCGTGTAGCCTACCGAAAAGAAAAAGGATAGGCAAAAAGCCGCTACATAAAGGGCAGTGCGCTCCGCAGTTGAAGCATCAAAATCATACCTGGTCAGAAGATAAAGGTGATGGAGATACACCAAAAAAGCCAGGTTAGAGACGACAAACATAGCAAGTGGGACATTGCCTCCAAAAAGAAAACTTACCAATCTGACTATGAGAGGGTACAGCGGAAAGAAAGCCACCGAAGGTTGGGTCTCTGGCACAGCCCATTGATAGCCGTGCTTTGCGATCTCAGCATACCATCCAGCATCCCAGCGCATATAAATATCAACAATACTCTGGCTCTCCTGGCTTGGTATCAGCCCTCTTAAGAGAAGGGGGATCAAAAAGATCGCCAGACGGGATCCTACCCAAAGTGCCAGAGGAATATTCCATTCATCTGCCTGCCATAAGCGAAACAGAGTCTCTTTCCATCGTACACCTTTAGAGGGAGAGGGTTCGGGGATATTCTTGCTGGTCTGACGTCGGATCTTAGACTTTTTCATAAAAAAACCTCCTCATCACCAGAAGGAACGTGCTATCTGGTTATAGTAGTCGGCCGTAAGAGATGCGATATATTTCTGATCGTATAATTGGGCTCGCGTCAAGCCACGCTCCGCAAGTTGTGTATATAGTTCGGGAGACTGCTTGAGTTGGTTCAGGCACTCCGCCAGCGCGGTCGCATCCCCTTCCGGGAAGATGAGCCCGGCATCCCCCACCACCTCGGGGATGGCCCCGGAGTCGGAACCCACCACAGGCACTTTGCAGGCCATAGCCTCTACCAGAATCCGACCGAACTGCTCTTTCCAGACCCGCGTGGTACAGGAAGGAAGTACCACCACGTCCACCCGGGCCAGGATTTCCGCCATCTTTTCCGACGATACCGGCTCAATCCAGCGGACCCGTTCCTCTATCCCCAGTTCCTGGCTCAGGGCTTCCAGTATCGGGCGGTCAGGCCCGTTGCCGATGAGCCAGAGTTCCACCCCGGAGCCCAGATCGGCCACAGCCTGCAGAAGCGTATCCAGCCCTTTCTCCGGCACAAAGCGGCCGGCGTAAGCCACCACAAAGGCCTCGGAGGGCTGGCGCCCCAGCGGGCGAAATACCCGGGTATCCACCCCGATGGGAGGGATTACCGCCGTCGGGCCGGAGTAACCCATCTCCCGCAAAACCTGCACCCCCTCGCTGTTGGCACACAGAATCGCATCGGCCTCCTGGAGAACAATGCGAGTGACCAATCGGACGCACCAGCGTTTGGGGCGGTTGACATTCTGCCAGGTGTGAAGGATCAGTTTGGCCTGCGGCGCAAAAAGCCTCCGGGCCAGGGTAATCTGGAGGGCTGACAGGCTATCAGGCTCCTCCTCGGCGTGGATGATGTGGGGACGGATAGATGGCAGACCAAAGGTCAGCGTGCGGTAGAGGGCCCGGTGGGGATCGTTGATTGATCCCACCAATGGAATTCGCCGCACCTGGCAGCCCGAAACGGCCGGATTCACGGCCACCCTCCCATACTCGTCCTCCCAGAAGGTCGGGCGGACCAGCCAGAGGGCCAGTTCAGGCCGGGTGGCCATCACCTCCAGTTTGCGCTCCATAGAAGGGGAGCGGTAGCGAGCAATGTGGAGGACGCGAATCACCCCGGACGCCAAGCCATTGCCTCCAAAGTCGCGAAAATATCCTCCTGAGGACGAGTGAGCCGCTGCCAGGCCCACCCCAGGAGGCGAACGGCCAGCCAGAGGGCCCGGGCCAGCATCCATGGGCGGGCGCTGCCATCGGCCAGGCTCCGCTCCAGAGGCATAGTAGCTCGCCTCAGGAATGCGGGCAGGGGCGGTAGTGGTGCCGTCCTCCAGATGTGAATTTCTCTCAGGCCAGCCTTCTCCAGAGCCAGATGTAGGGAGTCAGCCGTGAAAAGCACCAGGTGGGCCGGCGGGCGATAGGCAGTCCAAAGTTCAGGAGCACGCACGGCCTGCCAGTGACCGGCGTTGGGGGTAGACAGCATCAGCACACCTTCAGGCCGGAGCCGCTGAGCGAGCCGACGGAGTTCGGCGACAGGCTCCCGGAAATGCTCCACAACCTCCCACAGAGTTACGGCATCATATACCGCGCCCTCGGGCAGTTTCTCTATGGAGGTCACGACCGGAACGCCGAGCCGGCGAGCGGTCTCCTCTGCTATTGGCTCTGAGATTTCCACTCCGGCCACTTCCCAGCCATCAGCCCGGGCCAACTCCAGGAAAAAGCCATCCGCACAGCCCACATCCAGTAACCGGCCGCGCTTCGGGAAAACCTGGGCCAACCTTCGTAGCCGTCGGCGAAAGTGGGGGGCCAGAGCCTTGTGCATCGCAGCGTAATCTCCGTACCCAATCTCTGTGTTGCCTGCAAAGTAGGGAAGGTCCTGATAAATCCTTGCCACTTCTTCAGCCAAAGGCATAGGGCTCACATACACAGCACGGCAGTGAGAGCAGCGGACATAGGAGAATCCGCGTCGGGAAACCACCGGGTGTGCATCTACAGAACCACACACCGGACAAGGCTCTGTCGCCACCATCATGCCTCCTAAACAGGCCTTTCACAGAGAGGGGATTTGATCTTCCACGCGAAACCGGTCTAACAACTGCCGGTCCCGCTCTGTCCAGATTCCACGCACGCTCTGGATGCGGATCCGTTCTGACAACTTGGCGTAATTCATAAACTTGGTGTAGCCCAGGATAATGGCCAACAACAGGCCCTGTTCCCCATACCGCCAGAGGCCGGCAAAGAAGTAATGATAGAGAAAACAGCGTATCCCCCTGGCAATGGCCTCTATCAGGCTTACCCGGTTGCGGGAACGATGCAGATAGGCCGCCTCCAAATCGGTGTAGAAGTTGAAGGACCCACAGGTTAGTGAAAGGTTGGTCATTGCGTGATGGTAAATGACGCCATCCAAGTACTCCGTGCGGTTCGGGCACCCGCACCACTTCATGCAAGGGCCGTTCCCAGATAGCCAGGCGACGGTCAAACAGACGCGGAACTTCGGTGCAGCGAATCCAGGCCCGCAGCCGGGGAGTTACCCGACGACGCGTGGGGTCAGGAATCCAGCGCCCGGAACATAGATGGACCCGCTGGATATGATAGGCGTTGAACTCGGATAGGCGGTCTGTGGCGGCCAGGTAGCGGATTTCGTCGCGCAACTCCTCGGAAACCCGTTCATCCGCATCAATAAAAAGCACCCAATCATAACGGGCCTGGGTCTGGGCATAGTTGCGCTGGGCCGCGAAATTGGCAAAGGGATGCTGGACCACCCGCGCACCTGCTCGCCGGGCAATTTCTACCGTCCTATCCGTGCTGAAAGAATCCACTACCAGGATTTCATCCGCCCAGGCCAGACTTTCCAGGCACCCAGGTAGCATTTCTTCCTCGTTCTTGGTTAACACAATGGCAGAAATCGGAATGGCCATTTTCGCCTCGGGAGTTTAAGGTTCCAACACCGGGATCACACGATTACACACCTAGACGCAAAAAGGAACCAGCGATAATAAAAAAGTAATAATATGCATCATGCCCTCCGAAATCGGCGACATAAGGTATTAGCTAAACCTTGGCGGATTACCTTTAAACCATAAGGTAACTG
>JAPYWT010000140.1 GCA_028276215.1 Thermoflexus sp.
GGAAACCACCACAACTCCGGCCCGCCGCAGCAGGGCCACGGTGACCCCCTCTCCGGGGACCAGACGTCCGCTGTGGCTTCCGTCGTAGATGCCGGAGGGACCGCAGGACGGGCTGCGGGCCTTCATCACGGCGAGACGGATGCCGTACCGCCGGACCAGGGCCAGCGCGGCCTCCGCCCCCCGGATATAGGCCTCCGTCACATCGTCCCCGGCGGCGGTGAGGACGCGCGCCCGGCCATCCAGGACATCGCCACCGCTGCCGCCGACAATCTCTGCGGGCGGACGGGGCACCGGAAGCCCGCCCGCCACCTCCGGACAGACCGGTATGACCCGCCCCAGCGCGGCCAGCCGGACCAATTCCGCCACCGGATGCTCGCGCCCGTCGTAGGCCGTGGGCAACCCCAGCAGGCACGCGCTGACCAGTATCACTTCGTCCCTCCCCATCACTCCCTCCTGAACGGTGGCCCTGCTCTCCATTATACCGAATTGCGAGAGAGAGGGGTAGGAGAAAGAGCGGATTTTGCGGCGGGCGGCCGCGTCTCCCGCCGCAAAATCTTCGTCTCCCCCTTGACATCCAGCCCAAACTGTGCTATAATCATAGCGCATTAGTTCAACAGGTTATTAGTTCAATGAGACTGAAGATAGAGCCAGAGAGTCCCGTTCCCATCTACGTCCAGATTGAGGAGCAGGTGCGGGCGCTGGTGGCGGCGGGGCAACTACGTCCCAGCGACCAGTTGCCCACCATCCGGCAACTGGCCGTGGACCTGGGGGTGAACTACAACACCGTCGCCCGGGCGTATCTGGAACTGGAACGGGCGGGCGTGATCACCACCCAGCGCGGGCGGGGGACGTTTGTCGCCGGGGTGCCGGACGAGGCCCGCCAGGCCCAACTGCGGGCGGAGAAACTGCGCGCCCTCCTGCGGGCCGCGATCGGCGAGGCGCTCCGTCTGGGGTATCATCGGGATGAAATCGCGGCCGCGTTCCAGGAGGAGATGGGGCGCGGATAAACGCGGAGGGGCGCGGACCTGAGCAGGAACATGCCAGGCACTTCACAGATTTGCGAGCAGGTACAGCGTTGTGTAGGGGGCAAAATGGACAAACGGGAACGCCTTCAGCGCACCATCGCCGGGGAACCGGTGGACCGTCCGCCGGTGGCCCTCTGGCGCCACTGGCCCGTGGACGACCAGACGCCGGAGGGGCTGGCAGAATTCGCCACGAATGTCACGAATTGGCACGAATTTTTCCATTCGTGTAAATTCGTGCAATTCGTGGCAAAAAAGACCAATGGAGTGGGGCGCCGGACCCTGGTGCTGGGGACGCCGGAGGAGATAGAGGCCGAGGTCGCCGACGCGGTGGCCCGGACCGGGGGCCGTCGGCTGATTCTGAGCACGATGAACACAAACAAACCCACATAAGGAGGCAACGATGGTCGTGGTTCCGGCAACTCAATCCCGGCGCGGGGAGCGCGCGTCGGTATCGGGGGAGGTGCGGCGGCAGGAGGCGGCCCTCAAGGGCTTCAGCGGCCTGGCCCTTGCCATCTTTCTTGTCCTACTGGTCATCTCCATCATCCTGGCGGTCGCCCTGGATTCCCTGGGTGTCCCGGACGGCTGGATTGCCGCCGGGGTCATCATCCTGAATCTGGTCGGCCTATACATCCTCTTCGCTCTGCGCGTCGCCAACCAGTGGGAGAAGGCCATCGTCCTGCGGCTGGGGCGCTTTCGGGGCCTTAAGGGTCCGGGGCCCTTCTGGATCGTCCCGGTCGTGGACACCATCCCGGCGATGGTGGACCACCGGGTGATGGTCACCCCCTTCACCGCGGAGCGGACGCTGACGAAGGACTCGGTGCCGGTGAACGTGGACGCGGTGCTCTTCTGGGTGGTCTGGGACGCGGAGAAAGCGGTCATGGAGGTAGAGGACTACCAGACGGCCATCGCCTGGGCCGCCCAGACAGCGCTGCGGGAGATCATCGGCCAGATGGACCTGGCCAGCATTCTGGTCGGGCGGACGGTGATGGACGCCGAACTCCAGCGCATCATTGATGAACGGACGACGCCCTGGGGGATCACCGTCCAGTCGGTGGAAATCCGCGACATCGTCATCCCGGAGGCGCTGGAGGACGCGATGAGCCGTCAGGCGCAGGCGGAGCGGGAGCGGCAGGCGCGGGTCATCCTGGGGGAGAGTGAGAAGCAAATCGCCGCGTCCTTCGCCGAGGCCGCGCAGGCTTACCGGGATAACCCCACCGCGCTCCACCTGCGGGCGATGAACATGCTCTTTGAGGGGCTGAAGGAGAAGGGCGCGCTGATCATCGTCCCGTCCAGCGCGGTGGAGACGATGAACCTGGGCGGGCTGATGGGGATGGCTTCCATGAGCGGGGCCATGCAGACGCTCCTTGCGGGAGGACAGCCCCCGGCCCCGCCGCAGGAGGGCTGAGATGGCCCCCGATGTGCTGGCCGTAGACCGGATAGAGGTCATCCCCTCCGGGTTCCTTGCCCTGCGCTACGATCTCCGGTCGCCGATGGGGGCGCTGGGGGTGCTGACGCTCTCGGCCTTTCGGACGGAGAGCCGGTTCCGGGACGCCGACGGTCAGGAGTGGCGGATGCGGCGGAGCCACTGGTGGCGGCGGAACTACGAACTGCGGGCCGACGACGCGGTGGTGGCAACGGCGCAGGGGCGGGGGATCCGGCGGGTTGCCCTGGACCTGGACTTCCGGGGGCAACCGTATCGGCTGGAGCCCACCGATTGGTGGGGCGGGAAGTGGCGGCTCCTGGACCCGGCGGGGATGGTTCTGCTGGAGATTCGGCGGCGCGGAGTGTTCCGGCCGGGGCTGGTCCTGGACGTGCTGAGGCCGGTGGCGGGAGAACTGATGGCCTTCGCCGTCTACCTGATCCTGACCATCTGGCGGGAACGCGCAGCGGCGGCCGCCGCCAGCGCGTAATCCTTCACCGCAGAGACGCAGAGGGCAAAACCACGAAGGACACGAAGGAACACGAAGGATTCTCTCCTTCAGCAAAATGCTTTCGTGTACTTTGTGTCCTTTGTGGTAAAAGGTAATTACCTACCCAAGAACCGTTTCATTAAAACCACGAAGGACACGAAGGCCGCACAAAGGACACGGAGGACGATTTTTACCCTTTGTGTCCTTCGTGAGTACTTTGTGACCTTTGTGGTAAAAGGCCTTAGTTTCTCTGCGTTCTCCGCGTACTCTGCGATTTGGAAAACTCAGGAGGCGAAAATGCTGGTTGCCGCGTTTGTCGTGGAGATGCTCATCATGCTGGGTGCGCCGGTGGCGCTCTGGCTCTTCCTGCGGCGGAAGTACCGGGCGTCGTGGGGCCTGATCGCGGTCGGTGCGGTGACCTTTGTCCTCTCCCAGGTGGTGCATGTCCCCCTGAACTGGGGGCTGGGGCTGATCGGGGGCGGGCGCGGGGTGGCGCTCTGGCCGCTTCCGGCGATGGCGGCGGTGGCCGGGCTGACCGCCGGGGTCTGCGAAGAGGGGGCCCGCTACCTGGTGCTCCGCTTCTGGCGGAAGGAGGCCCGTTCGTGGGCCCAGGGGCTGGCCTTCGGCGCCGGACACGGCGGGATAGAGTCCATCCTGGTGGGGCTTTCCGTTCTGAGCGGCTTCGTCAGCATGCTGGTTTTGCAGAAACTGGGGCCCGAAAACCTGGGGCTTTCGGGAGAGTTGCTGGAGCAGACCCGGCAGCAGATGGAGGCGTACTGGGCCACTCCCTGGTACCTGCCGCTCCTGGGCGGTCTGGAGCGGGTCTTCGCCATCACCATGCACCTGGCCTGGACGCTGCTGGTCCTGCAGGCGGTCGTGCGGCGGAACCTCCTCTGGCTGGCGCTGGCCGTGCTGGCCCACGCGCTGGTGGACGGGCTGGCAGTTGGACTGATGCAGTCGGGGGTCTCCCTGCCCGTGATAGAGGGCGTGGTCTTCCTGCTGGCGCTGGGCGCGCTGGCCCTGATTCTGGCCCTGCGGCCGCGCGGGGAAGCGATGGCGGAGGCCCCGGGATAGACCTCGCCGCCGGGCGGAATGTTTCACGTGAAACCATTCGGCCCGGGGAAGACCGCCGGGCGGGATGCCGCGGGGCCCTGGGGCGCTCCAATCCGTTCCGGCGAAACCTGCCCGATGCTTCCGCGTCGGGGGGAATGGGCCGGGGCGGGCCGACGGCCCCCCCCCGGCCCGGTTCGGCTACGGGTAGTTGCGCAGGATAAGGGGTAGGTAGATGCCGTAGCGGACTACCGCACCGCTCCAGAAGCCACCAGCCAGGATGTAGCCCTCACCGGAGAGCGTTCCGGCATCTGGCTGACCGACCGTGCCGCCCAGGCTGTAGCCGCCGCCCTCACTCCAGGTGTACCCCCCGCCCTCCATCGTGCTCCAGGAGAGGTCGTAGTGAGTTAACATGCTACTCCAAAAGCCACCGGCCAGGGTGTATCTCTCGCCAGTGAGCATCCCAGCGTCCATCTGCCCGACGGTGCCACCCAGAGAATAACCACTGCCCTCGCTCCAGGTACGGCCCCCGCTTGTCTTTCATTTCGCACCTCCTTATCCGGATTTTAAAAAGAATATTTTTAGACTTAGACTGGTTGCTCATCGCACACCTCCTAAAGATTGTTGTCTAAAATGGCACACAGACAACCAGAGGTTCCTCACACATGCCCACCCTTTTTCACGTTTCGCGTTTCACTCCCCATTCCCCTACGGCACTTCCCGCCACGTCCCTCCGGTTACATCCCACGCTCCGGCCTCAACGATCTTTCCGCTGAGCCGGCGCGCGTAGAAGAGGCCGGTGCCCAATGTTACCGGCCTTTGGGTTTGCCACTGGGTGTAAAACCCCTGCTCGGGGGCCGTCGCCCAACCCAGACGGTCGCGCACCTCCGGGTGGGTCCGCCAGAGTTTGCCGAAGCCCCGAATGGGCTGGTACAGCCCCGGCGGCGGCACAAAGGACGGGTCGCTCTCAGGCTCGCCTTCCACAAAGGTGTCCGGATATTTCGCATAGGACCCGTCCTCGTAGAAGACCACGATGAGCCGGGAGGAACCCGGGCCGTTTTCCAGCCAGAGCATCCAGCCATGTTCAAACGGCTCCTCCGCCGCCCAGGTCGTGATCGCCGCGGCTTCCGGGCAGCAGCGATTATCGGTGGGGAAGAACCACGGATACCGGCAGGGCACCGGCACCACCACAGAAGTCCGGACCTCATGGCCGGCCGCGTCCCGGGCTACCAGTGTCATCACCGGATCGCGCGCGGGGGGATCTATCAGGTCCACGATGAGGGAGCCCCCCTCCGGCGGCATTGCCTCCCAGTAGCGCATAAAGCGCCTGCAGTCCTGGTCAATGATGGACGCCCAGGTCGCGCCCTGGGTCCGCCAGGAGAACCGAACGCGCTTGCCACCCGGTACGTCCTGGAGGACCTCCGCAGAGAAGGAGAGAATTGCCAGCCCGGAGGGCGGGTAGGGAGTGGGCGTCACGCAGACCACGCCGCAGCCGCCGGGGCAGACGCCGGGGCAATAGAGGACCTGGCCGGGCGGGCATGCTGGCGGCGTGCAGACCGGAGCCGGAGAGAGTGTGGGCGTGCCCGGTACCACAATCTGTACCCAGATGACCGGGCCGAAGCGGGTGCCGTCTGGGGCCTGGAACTGGTAGTTGGCCCGATACGTCCCCGGTGCGGCCGGCGCGGTCAGGTTTACGCTCACATCCGCCTGCGCGCCGGGGGCCAGCGCGGGCACGTCCGCCGCCGGGTCCCCCATCGGGGTGCCGGAGACAAAGATCAGGCGGGTCCCCGGCCACCAGGCACAGGTGCCGGAGTTGCGCACCCGCCAGGTCTTGACGAAGGGCGTGCCGGGGGCAATGACGGTGTTATCGGGAACGGTCACATCGGCGACCCAGCGGGCGCCCAGGGTGCAGCCTGCCGACGTCGTCGGCTCAGGGGACAAGGCCTCCGTCGGTGGAGCGGCAGTGGGGGCCGAAACGGTGACCTCGGAGACCGGGGGAGACACAGCAGGGGACGGCGTCGGGGTAACCACCACGGTCACCACTGGCCCGCAGGCCAGGGTTACCAGCAGCAGAAGGACCGTTGCTCCCATCAGGACGAACAACCGTCTCTTTTGGGCCATCTTGCTCCTTTCCGCCGTTCTGGATGAAAGGGCCGATCTGTGAGAGCGCCGGGTGCTCCCTTGCGTGCGATCCGGGTTGGTTTTGAAGGGCAGGAATATGAGGCTCTGTCGGAGGCTTGTTGGAAGGGAAGCGGAAGAGGAAGTTCGGGCTGAGGGAAGGCGAAGTCCCAGACCTGAACGGAGTCTGAACCCCGGCCGGCAGAAGCCCGGACAAATCCACCAGAAACGAAAAGCAGCCCCCGCCGCATCCGGCAGGAGCTGCTTCCTGTTGCAAATACCGATGTCTCCACGCCGTCTGCGCCGGTACAGAGAATTGCTCTCTGATCCGATAGTTGTGGAGACGTTGCTCTTAATGTAGGGGCTACGAGTTCCTGTAAAAATTATACCTCAAAAGTCCTTCTTGTCAAGATCAGCGGTGACTTCACCTATAAGGCGATGGCAGTTGCCACTCTCCCAACATG
>JAPYWT010000142.1 GCA_028276215.1 Thermoflexus sp.
CTTTCACCGCTCATTATTTGAAGCTGCTCATGACGTGAAGGGTTTCTTCTCGTCCCTTCGTGTCCTTTTTGGGCACTTCGTGCCCTTGTGGTAGAAATTGCAGGGACTGGCGTTTTTCCCCAATTCGGGGTAAGATTATGGTCGGAGGGCAGCGATGCGGCGGTGGTCACCGGCGCGATTTCAGGAAGAGTTGGAGCGCGTCCTTCAGGCCCTGCGTTCTTATCAGCCGCAGAGGGTGATCCTTTTCGGCTCCTTCGCTCGCGGGGATGACCACGGATTGAGTGATGTAGACCTGCTCATCGTCAAAGAGACCGATCGGCCTTTCATAGAGCGAATTGGGGAAGTCCTGGCCCTCTGCGATACGGCGCTCCCGGTAGAGCCGCTGGTCTATACGCCGGAAGAACTGGCCCGCATGATTGAAGAGGGAAATCCCTTCATAGAACAGGTGCTGCGGGAGGGGAAAGTCGTCTATGAATCGGAACCTGCAGGAAGCCCGTCGGTGGCTATCTCAGGCCGGGTATGATCTGGACGCGGCGACTCTGAATGTCCGAGAAGGTTTCGCCGCGCTGGCCTGTTTCCTGGCTCAGCAGGCCGCGGAGAAGGCATTGAAAGCCTACCTCTACGCCCAGGGGGAGCGACCGGTCCTCGGACATGCTACTCATCTCCTGGTCCGCCAGTGCCAGGAATATGATCCGTCCTTTGAGGCTCTGCGGGATATTTGCCGACGGCTGGACCAGTACTATATCCCGACCCGCTATCCGAATGGTCTGCCCGACGGGATTCCGCAGGAGGTGTATACCCCGGACCAGGCCCAGGACGCCATCGCGGGCGCCAAACAAGTGCTGTCGCATGTCCGGGCGCGCCTTCCCCTGGAGGCTGAACAATGAGAGTCCTGGTCACCGGCGGGGCGGGTTTTATCGGCTCCCATCTGGTGGACGCCCTGATGGCCCAGGGGCACGAGGTCACCGTCCTGGACAACCTCTCCGTGGGCAAAGTTGCCAACATCGCCCACCATCTGAGGAGCGAACGGTTCCGATTCATCAACGACTCCATCCTGAATACCGCCACCCTGGATCAACTGGTCCGTCAGGCCGACCTCATCTTTCACCTGGCCGCCGTCGTCGGCGTCAAGTATGTGGTGGAAGACCCGCTGAACGCCATCATCGTCAACGTCCGGGGGACGGAGAACGTGCTGGAACTGGCCTTCAAGTACTGGGTGCGGACGGTCATCGCGTCCAGTTCCGAGGTCTACGGGAAATCCACGGAGGTCCCGCTGCGGGAGGACGGGGACCGGCTTCTGGGGCCCACCACCGTCCCTCGCTGGTCCTACTCCGACGCGAAGGCCATAGATGAGTACTTCGCCCTGGCCTACGCCCAGAAGGGGTTGCCGGTCACCGTGGTACGGTACTTCAACGCGTACGGCCCGCGCCTGGACCCGCGCGGGTATGGGAGCGTCGTCGCCCGATTCTTCACCCAGGCGCTGCGGGGTGAGCCGCTCACCGTCTACGGGGACGGCCAGCAGACCCGCAGTTTCACCTACGTCGCCGACACGGTGCGGGGCACCATCCTGGCGGGGACGGTCCCGGAGGCCGCCGGGGAAATCTTCAACATCGGCTCCGACCGGGAGGTCCCCATCGCCGAACTGGCGCGGCGGATTCTGGCCCTGACCGGTTCCCCGTCGGAGATCGTCTACGTTCCCTACACCGCCGCCTACGGCCCCGATTTTGAGGAGACCCGCCGCCGGGTGCCCGACGTGCGCCGGGCGCGGGAGATTCTGGGCTTTGAGGCCGAGGTGCCTCTGGAGGAAGGATTGATGCGGACAATGGAGTGGTTCCGAAAGGAGGGGACATGAATACCTCAATGAAATGGGACTGGGACTCCGTTTTTGAGCGACTTCGCACCGTCTTTCCCGAACCCCAGGCGAAGACTCTGGCCGACGTTTTTATGCTGGTGTTTCCGCCATCTCGGAGAATGACAGGGCCGCCGACCACGTCCATTCCCGAAGAGCCCGATTCCGGAGGGAGAAGCGATGAACAACTTACTGCGAAGAATTGATCGGACCCTCGTGTTTGAGCGGCTTATCTCCACCTTCCCCGAACCCCAGGCTGAAGTTCTGACGGAGGCCATCAGTCTGGCGGTGGAACAGGTTTGGGGAGATGTGGCCACGAAAACTGACGTGGATGAACTGAAGGAGGCCTTGCACAGACTGGCGGAGGCCCAGGCCCGCACCGATGAATCGGTCAGAGCGCTGGCCGAGGCCCAGGCCCGCACCGAGCGACGAGTAGAGGAACTGGCCGAGGCCCAGCGCCGCACCGAGCGACGAGTAGAGGAACTGGCCGAGGCCCAGCGCCGCACCGAAGAGGAGTTCCAGCGGTACCGGGAGGCCTCGGAGGCGCGCTTTGCCCGCATAGAGGCGGCGCTGGACCGGCTGGCCGAGGCTCAGGCCCGTACCGAAGAAGAGTTCCGGCGGTATCGGGAGGCCTCAGAGGCGCGCTTTGCCCGCATAGAGGCGGCGCTGGACCGGCTGGCCGAGGCCCAGGCCCGCACCGAAGAAGAGTTCCGGCGGTACCGGGAGGCCTCGGAGGCGCGCTTTGCGCGCATAGAGGCGGCGCTGGACCGGCTGGCCGAGGCCCAGGCCCGCACCGAGCGCAAGGTAGACCAACTGGCCAGACAGGTCGGCGGGTTGAGCGAGACCATTGGCGGCGATCTGGAGGACATCGCCTACATCGTCCTCCATAAGGTGCTGGGGCGGGAATTGGGCTGGAAGGTGGGCGAACTGAAACGGGTGTGGCAGAAGTGGGATGGCCAGTTGCGGGAGGTGAACATCTTCGGCGAGGCCCACGACCCGCAGCGGCCCTCTCAGCGCATCTGGATTGTGGGAGAGGCCAAGCACAATCTGACGATGCGGGAGGTGGAGAGGTTCGCCCGCACTGTAGAAATGGCCCGCCGCAACCTGGAGGGGGAAATCTTCCCTGTCTGTTTCTGCTACCGGGCCCGCCCCGAAGTCCAGGAACGGATTCGGGAACTGGGCTTCCGTCTGGTCTTTTCCTACGGAGAACTGGTGTAAATGAACACCACCCGATTCAGCGCAATTCTGGACGGCATTCTGGAGGCCGGCTGGCTGGCGGCCATTATTGTCACCCCCCTCTTCTTCAACATCTACTCCAGCCGCGTCTTTGAGCCGGATAAACTGACCACCCTGCGCTCCATCGCCCTGGTGATGGCCGCCGTCTGGCTGGCCCGCTGGATAGAGGAACGGGCCGCCGGAGGGGGACGCCTCCGCTTCTCCTGGCGCACCCCGCTGATCCTGCCCACTCTCTTCACCGTCCTGGCCTACCTGATCAGCACGGTCTTCTCCGTCGTCCCCTACACCAGTTTCTTCGGCTCCTACCAGCGGCTCCAGGGGACGTTCACCACCCTTTCCTACATCGTCATCTTCCTCATCATCCTGGACCGGATGCGCACCCGCGCGCAGGTGGACCGGTTCATCACGACGCTCATCCTCAACAGTCTGCCCATTGCCCTCTACGGCTTCGTCCAGCACGCCCGCCGGGACCCCCTCCCCTGGGGCGGCGACGTGACCCAGCGGGTGGCCTCCAACATGGGCAACCCCATTTTCGTCGCCGCGTATATGATTATGGCCGCGTTCCCCACACTGGCCCGCGCGGTGGACGCCTTCCGCTCCCTGCTGACGGACGAGAAGGCCGGAACTTCCGAGGTCCTGCGGGCCGCCGCCTACATCTTCATCTTCCTGGTCCAGGTCATCAGCATCTGGTACACCCACAGCCGGGGCCCGCTGATGGGGCTGGTCTTCGGGCTGGCGGTCTGGGGGTTTCTGGGACTGCTGGCCCTGCGGCGCGCGGCCGCCCGGATGGAAGCCTCTCCGGCAGACCTGTTCGGTGACCTCCGGAACGGCATCGCCTTCGGACTGGGGAGCCTGGCCGGGGCCGGGGTGGTGGGGGCCGGGCTCTACATCACGCTGAGCGGCGTCGCGCGGGCCAACCCCTCCCTGCAGTGGGTGCCGGCCGTCGGCGCCCTGCTGGTGGTCGCCGGGGCCTGGCTGGTGTTCATCGTCAACGGGAAGGGGTGGCGCTGGCTGTGGGCCAGCGCGCTGGTCACCGTCCTCATCTTCGCCGCCGGGTTCCTGACCGTCAACCTGGCGGAGCCGGTCCACGCCTGGGCCCAGGAGCAACCCTGGATGGGCCGTCTGGATGAAGTCCTCCAGGCCGAGACGGGCACCGGCAAGGTCCGCTCTCTCATCTGGGAGGGGGCGCTCCGCCTGATCCTGCCCCACGAGCCCATTCAGTACCCCGCCACCACCGCCGACCCCACCGGTCACCCCGACCCGTTCAACCTCATCCGCCCGCTGGTCGGCTACGGCCCGGAGTCCATGTACGTGGCCTACAACCGCTTCTACCCGCCCCTCCTGGGCCACTACGAGTCCCGCACCGCCTCCCCCGACCGTTCCCACAACGAGACGCTGGACTCGCTGGTCATCACGGGACTGCTGGGATTTGCGGCGTACCTCTGGCTGTTCGGCAGTCTCTTCTACTACGGCCTCTCCTGGCTGGGGTGGATTCCGGACCGGCCCCGGCGGCGGCTGTTCTTCGGATTGTTGGTGACGGGCGCGCTGGCCGCCGTCGCGGTGGTCATCCCCACCGTCGGGCCCCACTTCTTCGGGCTGGCGATTCCGGTGGGGATGGTGCTGGGGATGCTGACGTATCTGGTCCTCTGTGGGTTCTCCGCCCCCGAATCCGCTCCGGCGGCCCACCCCGACGGGATTCTGCTCATCGGCATCCTGGCCTCCTTCGTCGCCCACCTGGTGGAGATCAACTTCGGTATCTCCATTGCCTCCACCCGGACCACGTTCTGGGGACTGGCGGGGGTTTTCGTTCTCCTGGGCATCCAGGGGATTGCGGAGCGGGAGGAGCGGCCCGTCGCGCCGCAGACGGCGCCGTCCCCCCAACCGAAAGGGAAAAAGCGGCGGCGCCGACCGGTCACGCCCCCGCAGAAGCCGTCCTCCGCGGTCCCCACCTGGCTCTGGCCTGCACTGGGGTCGGCCCTCATCGGCGCGCTGATCCTGGGGACGCTCTCCTACGACTTTGTCAACAACATTGAACGGCTCACCAATCCCGGACAGATTTTCTGGCGTTCGCTGACGGTGGTCGCCATTGGCGGCCCGCCCCGGCAGTCCCTGGGCATCCTGCTGGTCTTCGGCATGGCCTGGGGGATGACGGCGCTCCTGGCCGTCACCCAGATGGCCCGGCGGGGGGCCTTCGGGGAGCGCCGGGAGGATGCCGGGCTGGCGGCCGTCGTCATCCTTCTGGTCTCCCTGGCGGTGGGGCTGACCTTCGGTCTGCTCCTGGCCGGGCGCCACGCCGCCGTCCTGCGGATAACCGTTCAGAACATCAACGACCTCCTGCGGATGGCCGAGTATATCGCCGGGCAGATTGGGGCCTACTACGGTTTCCTGGCCACGGTGATTCTTCTGGGCGGACTGGCGCTGAGCGGGGAGCGGTGGATGCCCAAACGGTGGGGCACGGCCTGGGGGCCGGTGGCGCTGGCCGTCCTGCTGCCGCTGGCCGTCCTCAGCGCCCTGCAGGCCAACCTGCGCCCCATTCGCGCCGACATCATCTACAAGCAGGCCGACCCGTGGGACCGGCAGGGGCAGTGGGGAGCGGCCGTCCCCCACTACCAGCGGGCCGTCCAACTGGCTCCCCACGAGGACTTCTACTACCTATACCTGGGCCGCGCGCTGTTGGAGGCGGCGTCGGGCACCACCGACACCGCCCAGCAGGAGGCAATCCTGCGGGAGACGGAACGGGTGTTGCTGATGGCGCAGGCGCTGAGCCCTCTCAACACCGACCATTCGGCCAACCTGGCCCGGATGTACCAGCGCTGGGCCGACCTGCCCGCCGGGCAGTCGCAGCGGGAGACGCTCCTGAATCTGGCCTCCCGGTACTACGAAGTGGCCACGTCGCTCAGCCCCAATAACCCCATTCTCTGGAACCAGTGGGCGACCCTCTACCTCTACGGCCTGAAAGACGAGGACGGCTTCTGGCAGCGGATCAACCGTTCGCTGGAGGTGGACGACGGTTTTGAGCAGACCTGGCTCATTATCGGGGACGTCCGGGCGATGAAGGGGGACCTGGCAGGGGCGGCGGAGGCGTACCGCAAGGCGCTGGAGATTGTGCCCGCTATGCCCCAGGTGTGGAACGCGCTGGCGCGGGTCTATCTGCAGCAGGGACAGAACGACGCGGCGGTGGAGGCGCTGAACCGTTCTCTGGAACTGGAACCCCAGGGGGCCTGGGCGTGGGACGCCCACCGGCTGCTGGCGATCGCCTACTATCAGATGGGGGCCCCGGAGATGGCGCTGGCGGAGGCCCAGACCGCGCTCCAGATGGCCCCGGAGGACCAGAAACCGGCCATAGAGCAACTGCTGGGGCAACTGCAACCCTCTTCCCCGATCACCGGCGGGACGCCGTGACGTGTAATTCACCACAAAGACACGAAGACACGAAGATTAAAAAAACCTTCAAAAAACTTCGTGTCTTTGTG
>JAPYWT010000143.1 GCA_028276215.1 Thermoflexus sp.
CACGGACATCATCGTGGTCGTCCGGGGCGGGAGCGAGGTGGTGGAGCGGCATTTCGCCCCCGCGCCCGACCTGGAACGGCACCTGGAGGCGACGGGGAAGCGGGCGCTGCTGGAAGAAGTGCGGCGGCTCTCTCATCTGGCCAACATCGTCTTCGTCCGCCAGCCGGAGACGCTCCCCTACGGCAACGCTTCCCCCGCGCTGGCGGCCCGCCCCTGGCTCACGCCCGGGGAACCGTTCTATTATATGTTCGGCGACGACATCATCCTGGCCGACGTGCCGGTGCCGCAGCAACTGCTCCGGGCTTACGAGCAGTACCGACCGGCGGCCGTCCTGGCCACCCAGCAGGTCCCCGACGAGGAGACCCGCCTCTACGGCTGTATGGAGTTCAAGCCCGGCACCACCAACGTCCTGGCCCGCATTATAGAGAAGCCGGAACCGGGCACGGCGCCCTCTAACTGGGTGCAGGTGGGCCACTTCATCTTCACGCCGGAGATTTTTGACTTTCTGGACCCCCGCCAGACGGGCAAGGGCGGCGAACTGTGGATGGCGGACGCGGTGGACCGGCTGGCGGCGCGGGCGACGGTCATCGTCCAGCCGATAGAGGGGATGTGGCTGGCGGCCGGGGACCCGCTGCGCCACCTGAAGGCCTCCATCCACGCCGCCCTGCGGCGGGAGGATATGCGGGAGGAATTGCTGGCGTTTCTCCGCTCACTGGTGTAGGGTGGCGTGGCGCAGGCTGACAGCCTGCGGCGGCGCAGGCTGTCAGCCTGTAGCACAGGCTTTTAGCCCGTGCCCTGCGCCCTGCGCCCTGCGACCTGCGCCCTGTGCCCTGCGACCTGCGCCCTGCGACCTGCGACATGCGACTTGCGACATGCGACATGCACCCTGTAGCCGTATCCCAACCTACCCGCTGATGCTCTGGGCCGGGCTCCGGGTGATTTCCAGCATCGTCGCGGCCTTCGCCTCCACCCTGCGCCCACTCACCGAACCGGAACAGCGGGTCCCGGCCTGGCCTCCCGCGCCGCCGTTCTCCCTCTGGCTGGAGCGGGTGCTGGTGGCGCCCTGGGCCCGCTGGGACGCGCTCTGGTATGAGCGCATCGTCCGCTTCGGCTACCGCCCCGACGATGGGACGGCCCAGTTCCACCCCCTCTACCCCTGGCTGGCGGTCCCGCTGGCCCGGTTGGGGATTCCCCCGCTGCTGGCCCTGCTGACGGTCAGCACGCTGGCCACGCTGGGCCTGCTGGTGCTCTTCTACCGGATGGCGGAGCGGGAAGCGGGGCCATCGCAGGCGGCCGTCAGCACCCTCCTCTTCGCCACCTTCCCGGCCGCCTGTGTCCTGTTTGCCCCCTACCCGGAGGGGCTCTTCCTGCTCTGGGCCGCATTGAGCCTGAAATGGGCCCGGGAGGGGCGCCCGTGGGCCGCCGGGCTGGCGGGGGGGCTGGCCGCGCTCACTCGCCAGCAGGGGCTCTTCCTGGTGTTTCCGCTGGCCTGGGAACTGTGGGACGCCGGACGACGGGGCAGGGCAGAATACCGCCCCGTGCACGGGCTCTCGCTCCTGCTGGTGCCGCTGGGGTACGGGCTCTGGACGGCGTACCGCCTCCTCGTCCTGCGGGATGCATCGCCCGATTTCTCCTCCGTCCACAGGCTGATTTATTCTCTTCTGGTCTCCCCCAGCGCCAGCCAGGTGGTCCCGGTCCAGGGGTTCCTCTGGCCCTGGGAGGCATTGCGGCGGGCCATCCTCCATTTGGCCCGGACGGGGGATATGGACACGGTGTACGACCTGGTGCTGGCGGGGTTCTTTCTGGCCCTGCTGGCGCTGGCCTGGCGCCGCCTGCGGGGGAGTGACCGCTGGTACGTGGCAGCGATGACGCTGGCGGCCTTCTCGTACCACACCGGCTCATTACACCCGTACATGGGGTTGCCCCGCCACCTCCTGCTGGCCTTTCCGGTTTTCCTCCCGCTGGGCCGGGTGGTCCGCCGCCGCTGGCAGAGGTTGGCGCTGGTCACCATCGCCGCTGGGGGCTGGACACTGATGACCGGCCTCTACGTTCTCCATACGTGGGTGCCGTAGGAGGCAGGCAAATGATCCCTTCGGACACCAGACCCTGCGAGAACGGGCGACAGGCCGCAGCAGAGGACCTGAGGCACCTTACCGTGATTCTCGGTATCCTGTTGCTGGGCATCTATCTGTTCTGGGTGTGGCGGTTCTGGCCGTTCACCGTTGACGACGCCTACATCAGCGCGCGGTATGCCCGCAATCTTGTCCGGGGATATGGTCTGGTTTACAATCCGGGCGAGCGGGTGATGGGCTACACCAATCTATCCCTCACCATGATAGAGGCGCTGGTGGAACAGTTCGGCCTGGACGGAGTGCTGACGGCCAAGATTGTCGGAGTTGCGGCTGGTGCTGGAGTGCTGGGACTCACTTTTCTGCTCGCCCGAAAAGCAGGAGGCTCCGTTGGCGCAGCAACCCTGGCCGTCGCTTTCCTGGCTGTTTATCCCCCCCTCGCCATCTCAGCAGTAATGGGAATAGAGACCACCCTTTTCGTCCTGTTCTTGCTGATGTTTCTTCTCCTTTTCCTCCGTTTCCTGGACCGTCCGGTTGGGATCGCCTCCTCATTCCTCCTGGCCGCATCGCTATGGATGGCGACTGTCACCCGTCCGGAAGGGCTGGGAGTTGCCCTTCTCGCCCTGGCCCTCTCCATCGCTGACGTTCGCCTCTCCCATAGAGTCGCCATCCGGCGGATGGGATGGGGAGCCATCTACGGCCTGATGATGGCCCCCGTCCTCATCTGGCTCAGCGTTTACTACGGCTCCCCGGTCCCGAACACTTTCTTCGCCAAGACCGCATCTGGATGGATGCCAGCGAAGTACCTTGCCGGCCTTGTCTACGTGGTCATGTGGCTCCGAGACTATCAGACTCTTCTACTACTTCCCCCACTCCTGTGGGCGCTGAAGGTGCGGGAGGGCAAGAGGGCCGTGGTTCTGGCCGTCTTTCTGGCATTCTATGCAGCCTACGTGATCTACGCGGGCGGGGACTGGATGCCGGGGTATCGGTTCCTTCTGCCTGCCATTCCCCTCTACTTCGTTCTGGCCTCCCTGGGCCTGGATAGAGTGTGGCAGATTGTACGCTCCCATCTTCTCCCTGCAGGACGTCTTTGGGGCATAGTTCTCTTTCTGTGCTTTGTCGCTCTCTCTTTATCCACTGTGGTTAAGGAGGACCAGTACGTTCTATCCCGGGCCCGGGGTTATCAGCAGGCCCATTTCGCTGTGGGCATGTGGCTGAGGGAGAACTCCTCCCCTGACGCATCGGTTGCCCTGATGGACATCGGCCTCATCGGCTATGTATCCGACCGCTATGTCCTGGACATTACCGGGCTTACCTCGCGGGAAGTCGCCCGGATTGCCCATCAGGGCGGAGGGTGGGCATTGGTCCCCGAAGAGATTGCCATACAGGTAGCGGATTACGTCCTTTCCCAGGAACCCGATTACATCGTCCTGGCCCATGTCACGCCTTCCCTGGACCTCTTCGCCGGATGGCGTTTTGACTGGGCAATTTTCCATTCTCCCTCCTTCTCTGCCCGGTACCAGCACATTTTTACCGTCCAGCATACGGATGATTACTACCTGAGCGTTTTCGGAAAACAGAACAGCACCGAGTAATCTGGACTCTGGATAAAAATGAAAAAGAAGTTGGTCTTCATTTTGCAAACAGCCATCTGGGCGATTTTATGGATTACACTGGCCATTGGGGTGGGGTTTTTCTTCCTGCATACCAGCCAGGCTCTCCAGGCTCGCATCCCGCTGGATTACGGCGAGGGGCCGCTCCTGAACCAGGCACGATGGCTGGCGGAAGGGCGGCCCATCTACCGTGCCGACATCAACGATTATCCGTTTACAATCTCCAATTATCCTCCCCTTTATCCCCTGGCCGTTTCGCTGGCAGGTCGCTATCTGGGGTTTTCCTACGAGACGGGCCGCATGGTCTCCGCAGTGGCCACCCTGGGATGCGGCCTGGCCCTGATGCTGATTGTCCTGCAGACAACCGGCGATCGGATTGCATCGCTCGTCGCTGGCGCACTGTTTTTCTCCTTCCCGTATGTTGTCTTCTGGGGCTCCCTGGGGCGAGTGGATATGCTGGCTCTGGCTTTCAGCCTGTGGGGAATCTGGGCCGCCATCCGCTGGCCCAATTCCCTGGCCGGAACAGGAGTTTCTCTGCTCTTTCTGCTGGCCGCCATTTTTACCCGGCAATCCTATCTTCTGGCTGCGCCGCTGGCGGTGGTCGTGCATCTGGCAATGGGGAACTGGCGAAGGGCCCTGTTCTTTGCCCTCGCCCTGGGAATATCGGTACTGGCAATCGGTGGTATCCTGTGCTGGTGGACAGAAGGCGGCTTCTTTATCCATACGATTGTTGCCAACGCCAATACCTTTATGCCTTCATTAGTACTTTCTGCCTGGCTGGTCGCCACTATAGTATATGCGCCGCTCATCGTCGTCATCTTCTGGGAGTTCCTTCACTATGCCCGCCAACCTGAAAAACGGCCCTGGTTTGCCATCGCCTATCTGATTGGAGGCACTCTTTCCGGTCTGACAGTGGGGAAGGTGGGCTCCAATGTAAATTATCTGCTGGAGTGGCTGGCATCCATGGGGCTGCTGGCAGGGATGGCTCTGGCCCGCTGGCGCCGGGAACTCCCTCGGGCTTTATGCTCCCTGCTGTTGCTGACGTTCTCTTTTCAAATCCTCTGGTCGCTCTACTGGGGTCAATTCGTTACGCTTGGAGTTTGGAGTCGGCGGGCCCTGGAGCCAGAAATGCCGCAGTTGGAGGAAATCATTTGCTCTGCCCCGGGCCCAGTCCTGGCAGACGAAATGATGAGCCTGCTGGTCGTCTGCGGTCGGGATATTTTATTTCAGCCTTTTGAGTTCACGCGGCTGGCAGTAGAGGGCAGGTGGGACCAGACCCGGGTCGTAGAAGATATTCAAAGCGGGAAATTTCGCCTGGTCTTAATAACGGATGGGTCATTAACGAATGAGGCCAAAGGTAGATGGACGCCAGAGATGTGGGCCGCCATCCAGGAGCATTACGAGCCGGTAACTGTGCTGGCTGCTACAACCGTGTATGCTGTGCGCGCAGGGGGCACCCGGTGATGATTCGCCCTTTGGCCCCCCCTGTGTACATATCTCTCCTTTGCGCTCTTTGCGCCCTCGGCGGTGAATAAAAAGGTGAACGCGAATCGTGAGTTGAGATTAGCGCGCTGGCTTACTGCCTTCCACCTGGGCATCGCACTGGGATACCTGGGCCTGATCATCAAAGCCGCGATAGACGGCCTTCTCTGGCGGGCCGACTTCACCGCCTTCTACACCGGGGGCGCCATCGTCCGCCAGGGACTGGGCCCCCATCTCTACGACCTGAACCTCCAGGCCCGCGTCCAGCAGGCCATCCTGGGGCCCGGGCGGATGTTCTACGATGGCGTTCTCCCCTTCTACAACCCGCCCCACTTTGCCCTGGTGATGGTCCCGTTCTCCCTGTTGCCGCTGGGCCTGGCATTCTGGTGCTGGACTGCCCTGCAGGTCGTCATCCTGGCCCGGGTGATCCAGCGGTTGCGGTCCATGAGTTCCGGGTGGGACGCCACAGAACACTGGCTTCTGTTCAGCGCATTTCTGGCCTTCTCCCCTCTCTTCCTGCAATTCGTGCACGGTAGCCTTTCCCTTTTCGTCCTCTGGTGCCTGATAGAGTTCTACCTGGCCCTTCGGCAGGGGAAAGAGGTCAGGGCCGGGGTCTGGCTGGCGCTGGCGGCAGTGAAATTGCAGGCCGCCCTCTTCCCGGCCCTGGTCATCCTGGCGGGGCGCCGCTGGCGGGCGCTGACCAGTGCGGGCGCGGCCGGAGTGCTGATCCTCGGGGCGACTTCGGCCCTTCTGGGCCCCTCCATCTGGCCTGACTGCTTCCACTGGCTGAACGTGACGAGCGGTTACTTTGACCGTTTCGGCGTCTATCCGGAGGTGATGCATAATCTCAGCTGCTGGCCCTGGCGATGCCGCTGGGCCTGCTGCCCTACCCCGCGGCCCGGGTTCTCTGGTTCCTGCTCCATCTGGCTGTGGTCTTCTTCGCCAGCCTTCTGATCGGGAAGGAGACAGGGGCTCCTTCGCCCGCGCGTCAGGGGCTGGCATTCTGCTGGGGTTTTCCTTCGGCCCGACCCTGCATGCGTTCAAAGTCGGGCAGATTGCCCCGCTGATGCTCCTGGCCCCCCTCGGTTTCCTGGCTTGCTTTCGTCGCCAGCGATGGGGGATGGCCGGAGCGATGGCCGCGCTGGGCCTGATCAAACGCGTCTGGCAGTGGGAGCAGCACATCCCCCTGCTTGTACTGATCTCCGCCACAACCGCTGCCTACGGCTGGACTTTTGATTTGCTGGTTATGCTGATCGCGTTGATTCCGGCGTTGATCCGGCTGGTGGAAATCCGGCGCCATCCCGCGGCCGTTGCCCTCCTCGCCACTTATCTGGCTGTAGACGTCATCAGCCTGTTTACCAGTTGGGAGCAGATTTTCTACGCGTGGATG
>JAPYWT010000144.1 GCA_028276215.1 Thermoflexus sp.
CTGCTTGGGGACGCGGGGGTCCTCCAACAGGGGACGGACGGCCTCCAGGACCTGCGCCAGGGGGAGTTGACGGCCCCGTCGGTGGCCGACGGGGATGTACCAGCCCTCCCCCTCCCGGTCGGTGAGGGCCAGGCCCACCAGGTCGGCCCGCATGGGGTTCTCGGATGTGGTCTCGGTGTCAAAGGTGACGGCGGGGGCACGGGCCAGTTGGGCCACCAGCGCGGCCAGTTCCTCCGGTTCCCGGACGATATGGGGGACGGTCGGCACGGCGCGGCGGGCAGGTTTCTTTGGCTCGGGCACCTCAAATAGGGGGAGTTGGGTGGGGCGGGAGGGGGCTGATGTGCCAGGCACTTCCGAAGTGCCTGGCACTTCCGGCAGGCGGTCCAGGAGGGAGCGGAATTCCAGTTGGCGGAAGAGTTCGGTCACCCGCGCCCGGTCGTAGTTGCGGACGGTGCACTCCTCCAGGTTCAGGGAGACGGGCAGGTCGGTGCGGATGGTCGCCAGTTGCTGGCTCAGGAAGGCGGCGTCCCGATTCTGGGCCAGTGCCTCCCGGTAGCGGGGCGGGGTCACCTCATCCAGGTGGCTGTAGACTTCCTCCAGGGAACCATACTTTCGGAGGAGTTCAGTGGCCGTCTTCTCGCCGACGCCGCTGACGCCGGGGATGTTATCCGATTTGTCGCCCACCAGGGCTTTGTAGTCCCGGAGTTGGGCCGGGGAGAGGCCGCCGTAGCGGGCCCGGACGGCCTCCTCGTCGTAGACGGTGCCGTCGGAGAGGCGGCGGCCGGCCAGGAAGACCTTCACGCCCGGCCCCACCAGTTGCAGCAGGTCCTTGTCGCCGGTGACGATGACCGTCTCCAGGCCCTGAGCGGCGGCCTGTCGGGCCAGGGCGCCCAGCAGGTCGTCGGCCTCCACACCGGGGACCTCCACGATGGGGATGCCGAAGGCCTGGACAATCTGGCGGATGCGGTCCATCTGGACCCGCATCTCATCGGGCATGCGGTCCCGGTGGGCCTTGTAGTCGGGGTAAATCTCGTCCCGTCCAGAGTGGCCCGCGTCAAAGCAGACGGCGATGTAGTCGGGCTTCAGTTCGTGGAGGATGTGGAGGAGGGTGGAGGTGAAGCCGTAGGTGGCGTTGGTCGGTTCGCCGTCGCGCGTGGCGAAGCCTTCCAGCGGCAGGGCGTGGAAGGCCCGGTAGGCCAGGGCGTGACCGTCTATGAGAACCAGGCGCATGGCACAGGTCGCAGGGAGCAGGTCGCAAGTCGCAGGGCGCAGGGAGCAAATTACAGCGCTTTCCGAATCTCCTCCGCCGTCTCTTTGGCCCGATGGCGGATCATCCCCAGGGGGACTTTGCCTGCCACCACGACAGAAAGAATCAGGTCTTCGGTAATCGCCAGGGAGTAGAGCAGATACTCGGCGCCCTCAATGCTCTGCTCAAAGCGAAGTTGTTCTTTGCCCAGAATCTGGGCGACGCGCGTGGATGCCCGCCAGGCATCGGCAACCAGGGTGGTGAGGGCCGTCATGCCGTTCTCGCTCATCCGTCCCGTATGGGCGACCAGTTCGCCGCCCCGGATCAGGAGGACGGCCTCGGCGCCCACCTCCTGCGCCAGCCGGGACATCAGCGGGAGGACGTTCGGGGCCACCTCACCCGCCGGAGCGGGAACCGGGGCTTTCTCTTCCTCTACCGGAGCCCTCAGCGGTCGGGTGAGGGCCTGGCGGATTCGCTCCGGCAGTTCGGGAAGGAAGAACGGTTTGGGCAATGTGCCCTGGATGGGTACATCCGCCAATTCCGATGGGACCCCGTCGCCTTCCAGCGGGATGACCATGAGCCGCAGGTCGGGGTGTTCCTGGCGAAGGGCGCGGACCAGTTGGGCTGAGGGCACATCCGGGAGTCCCATGTCCACAATGGCCATCGCGTAGTTGGTGGCGGCGGTGGCCCGCAGGGCCTCATACCCGCTGGCCGCAATATCCGCGCGCATCTCCATATTCTCCAGTTCCTGCTGGAGAAGCGCGGCAAAGGCCTCATTGGCATCTACAACCAGAATTCGCGTCATGGAACAACGTAAAACGTGATAAGTGAAACGTGATGAGGGATAAGCGATACGCGATACGCGATACGCGATATGCGATCCGCGATCAGCGAGATGCCACTTCCGCCTGGCTGACGATGACGCGCCGGGTGGCGATGTACCAGGAAGAGATGGTCGCCAGACGGTCGGACGGATGCATCAGCGGGCCCATCTGGACGCCCTGGACTTTTCGGCCCACGCCGTAGGTGTAGATGGGCTGGTAGAGGAGGACGGCGGGGACCTCGTCGGCGAAGAGTTCCTGAAACTCCCGGTACAGGGCGGCCTGACGGGTCGGGTCCACCGTGATGCGGGCCGTCTCTATGACCTCGCTGATCCGCCGATGGTCCAGTCCGGCGTAGTTCTGCCCGCTGGTAATCTGGGTCTGATGCCAGAGGGGGTAGGGGTCAGGGTTGCCGGGGAGGGACAGTTCCACCAGCGCGGCCTGGTAGTCCCGCCGTTCCAGCGCGTCCCGCATCTCCAGCGGCGGAAGGGCAACCGTCTGCACGTCTATGCCGATGGCCCGCCACTGACGGGCCACCTCCTGCGCGACGGCCATATGCACCGGGTCGGTGGACGAGAGCAGGGTAAAGGAAAAGGCCCGTTCGTCTTTCGTCCGGACCTGCCCGCCCGGTGGGACCGTCCAGCCGGTCCCGTCCAGCAGCGCGCCGGCCTTCTGCGGGTCGTACTCGTAGCGGCGGATGCCCTCGTCGTACGCCCAGGTTCCGGCCAGGATGGGGCTGTGGGCCACGATGGCCTGCCCGTCCAGGACCCCGTCCACCAACTTCTGCCGGTCCAGGCCGTAGAGGAGCGCCTGCCGGACCTCTTTCTCCTGGAAGAAGGGCAGTTCGTCCTTCTTCGCCAGATTCAGGAAAATCAGCACCTGGTCGGCCAGCGGGGCGGAGTAGAGATTCAGGTTCTCCTCCTGTCGGGCCTGGGGCAGTTCCGAAAGGGTGATCTGTCCCACTCCCTCTACCTCTCCGGCCTGGAATGCCCGGAAGGCGCTCTGGTAGGACGGGTAGAACCGGAACCGG
This sequence comes from Thermoflexus sp., assembly GCA_028276215.1. Lineage (GTDB taxonomy): Bacteria > Chloroflexota > Anaerolineae > B4-G1 > DUEL01 > SpSt-77. The sequence goes on from JAPYWT010000144.1 coordinate 3,098, forward strand.
ACGCCTTCCAGGTACGGTTTGGGGCCGTGGTATTCGGGATTGGGCTGCAGGAGAATGGAGACGATATCCCCCTCCTGTGTCTCCACCTCCGCTACCTGGAACGGGCCACTGCCCATCGGCCGAAGGTTGAAATCCAGGGACGGCAGGTCGGCCGCCCGGATGCCCTCCAGAAGGTGGGCCGGCAGGAGCCCGATGGTGGTGTAGTCCAGGAACGGCGCGAACGGCTCCGAGAGGACGAAGCGGACGGTCCGGTCGTCGTCCTTGAAGACCTGGACGGTGCGCCAGAGGGCGCCCAGGTCGGACGGGCCGGGGAAGTCGGGGTCCTGCATCAGGCCGATGGTGAAGAGGACGTCGTCGGCGGTCAGGGGAGCACCGTCGGGCCAGTGGAGCCCGCTGCGCAGGTGGAAAATGTAGGTCAGGCCGTCCAGCGAGATTTCCCACTTCAGGGCCAGGTCGGGTTCCACTTCACCCCGACCGTTCATCCGGGTGAGGCCACTGTAGACCAGGGCGCAGAGGTCCCGGTCCACGTCGTTGTAGGCGGCCAGGAGCGGGTTAATGGCGTGAGGGAACCCGGCCACTCCCTCCACGTACGTCCCGCCGGTGGTGGGGACGGTGACGGTGGTGTAGGTGAGGGCCAGATAGGCCAGCGCGATGATCAGCAGAGTGGCCCCGGCGCCGATGAGCAGGGCCGGCCAGCGGACAGTTCGCACCATACGCCGTTATGCCGGACCGATAACCACGGCGTTCAGGATGGCGACGAGGAAGAAGAGGACGGCCAGGACGATGGTGACGATAAAGAGGGTTTTCTCCACGCCGCGCCGGGTCCGGTAGATGGACGTTTCGCCGCTGCCGAAGATGGCGCCCAGTCCGCTGGCGCGCACCTCCAGCAGGATGACGACCGTCAGCGCGATGCCCAGGATGATCTGGACGATGTACAGGTATGTGCTCATGCTCCGAGTGTCCTCCGGTCAGGTGATGGGAATTCACTTCACCGCCGAGACGCAGAGTGCGCAGAGATCACTGTAGAACCCTGCGCTCTCGGCGTTCCTGCGGTGAGTTTTTGCAGTGAAGTCAATGTTAGCGCAAAGTGCGCTGCAGGTCTTCTACATCCGTGACAAAGGTGAGCAGGCGGCGAATCGCTTCCGATACGCTGCGGAAAGAATAGACCAGATGCTCGCCCTCGCTGGTCCTGATAGACAACTCCACTGTCTCCACCCGTCGCGGTGCGTTCGGGTCTGAACGCAATGTTGTCTCTACCGAGTGGATCACTGGCTGACGAACAGGGGCCGTGATCGCGGCAGCGATTTCTTTCTTCTCCTCTGCAGAGAGACGGCAGAATTGTTGCCAGGCCTCTTTGGGAGTTTGGGTATCCTTCTCATCCCAACGGAAAGGGATACCGTGTTTTTCAAGGATGTCGGCGATATGGTCAAAGGGAATCCGATAGGTCTCTACGCCGAAACTCTGAATGAATTGGACCGATGCGTCAGTCCATTCACCCGCCAGCACGCCGATGGACTTGCGAATGGACGGGTACGTGCGTCGGAGACTATAATGGGCGATGCACAAACGGCTTCCTTTGTCCCAGTTGTGCTTTTTGTAGCGCAGATACTTCGGCTCAATCAGAATCACTGGCTGGGACGCGGGATCGCTGACCACAATGTCAATCTGATGTTGATTCCTCAAATGGTTGCGGAGAGTTCTGGACTTCACCGAATGGTTGAGCGGTTCGGCGATTTCCCGAACTGCCGCCGTCAGATCCGCTTCTATCAGTTTCCCGATGGCCTCACCCACCGCGCTACCGGGGTTGGTCACTTCTCGGCTCATTGGTTCCGGCCCTTCTCCTACTTGAAGAGGGTTAACAGGCTCTCTTTCAGCATCACTTTGTGACGCTGGGGGTTGTGCCCCCACTTTTCGCCGCGTGTTCTCAAAGGTTGGATGCGGTACTCTCTGAAGCCTACCCCCAGCCCCAATTCTCCCAGATACTCCTCGGTAGGGATGTGAACCCCGTACGGCGCGGAGTCTCCCAGCACCAGTACAAACTCGCTGCCCTTTTTCAGGACCCGATAGACCTGTTTCAGCACCTGAAGCATATCGTTAAAGTAGCCGGCTACCATCAGGTCGTAACTCTTCTTGCCCCCTTTGTGCCGCCGTCTTTCTTCCAACTGGTGAATCTTGTCGCTGAGTTCAGCGTAGACCCTCGGGGCCACCTCCCGCACGTCGTCGCTGAGCGGATGATCCGGGAAGGCGGACCGGCGAATTTGCGTCGTGGCCGCAACAATCAACCGGTCGCGCACCTGTTCGGTAATATCCCTCCACGACCGGGCCCACCCCAAAAAGTACATCTCCAGCCGGGTCCGATCCGCATAGTCGTAATTGTTCAGATAAGGCGGAGAAGTCACGGCCAGGTCTATGCTCTCCGGCTCTACCGGATATGGATCGCGGGCGTCCATCTGCAGAAGGAGACATTCGCTCCGGACGTGCAGTTGACGTCGCCCCTGGACAACCAGCAGGTCTTTGTACATCGCCTGAACCTGCTGGCAGAAGGCTTCAATCGCATCCCGCTCCTGCTTCTCGTGGTATTTGCTGGGAGCGATGTAGGGCCAACCCGCACCAGCCCTGGACGCGGTTCGCAGGGTGTCCGTCAGCGCCAGAAGAAAGAAATCCCGCTCTTCATCCGGGCAGTCCAGTTGATAGATGGTCTCCCGGATGAAGTCCAATTTCTGTAAATTCGCGGGCGAATAGCACTTGTGCACCAGGGCCGGGTACTTGTCCACCGTTCCCACTTCATCCCACCTGGCCTGGTGGAGATGACGAATCAGCGTCAGCATAGAACGGTGGAGCGATGACATATCGTATTCCCAGAAACACTTGACCCGGGCCACCCACCAGACGAAGGGATGGGCTTCAATCCCTATGGAGTTGACCCCGCGCTCTTTGGCAACGACGGCGGTCGTACCGCAGCCCACGAAGGGGTCCAGTATCCAGTTGCCGGGAACCAGGCCCCTGTCGTCAATCAATGCCTCAACCAGTCTGTAACTGAATCCGGCTGGGTATTTAAACCACCGGTGAATCGGCGCCCGCAGGTTGTCCTGGAACGTGCCCAGGCGTTCCGCGGAACTTTCTCTGACCGGTGCACGGGTGTCGTAGAAGTCAAACGTTAACTGCTCCCGCACACAACTCTCGTACCGATCATCGCTCCCAGGCATGCCCCCTCCCACGATGCCCTGTCCCCGACTCTGTACCAGTATAGGGAGTAGGATTGAAGCGAGGGATGAGGCCTCTCGCCACAATACCTTCTTCCCAGACCGTTGCGGGAGAATTATTCAGGCCCTGACTGAAGTCAGCCTTCCTGGGCATGCGGCCGATGGTCGGCCTTCGCCGACCTCACCCCACCCCCGGCGGCTGCGCCGCCACCCCCTCCCCTCTCCCGCCCCGGCGGGAGA
>JAPYWT010000146.1 GCA_028276215.1 Thermoflexus sp.
GGGGAGCGGAGGGGCGGGGGAGCGGAGGGGCGGGGGAGCAGGGGAGCGGAGGGGCGGGGGAGCGGAGGGGCGGGGGAGCAGGGGAGCGGAGGAGAAGCTTTTGGCAAGGGGGAAAGGGTGATCCAGGGGCATCGGGAACTGGATGTATATCGGCTGGCCTTTGATGCCGCGATGCGTATCTTTACTCTGACAAAGGCTTTTCCACGGGAAGAATCTTACTCGCTTGTTGACCAAATTCGCCGCTCGTCCCGATCCGTATGCGCGAATATTGCAGAAGCCTGGCGAAAGCGCAGGTATGAGGGGGCATTTGTCAGCAAATTGAGCGATGCCGAGGCTGAAGCGGCGGAGACGCAGGTCTGGCTCCAGTTCTCCCTGGAGTGTGGCTATATGACGCCGGAGGTTTGCCAGGAATTGCACCAGGCCTATGATCACGTTATCGGCAAACTGGTCAATATGATCTCCAATCCCAGGCCCTGGTTGCTGTCCCGGAGGAATCGCCGATGACCACTACCTTTGCTCCCCTGCCCCCCAGCACCTCTGCCCCTCTGCACCCGGGCACTTCTGCGCCCAGCGTCACCGTCGTCTTCCGTCCCGCCGAGAAGCGGGTAGAGGTCCCGCCGGGCACCCTGCTCAGCGACGCGGCCCGGCAGGCCGGGGTGGACATCCTGATGCCCTGCGGCGGGCAGGGGCGGTGCGGCCGCTGCGCCGTGGTGGTGGAATCGGGGACGGTCCGCCGCCGCTCCACCCAGCGCCTCTCCCCGGAGGACATCGCCGCCGGATACGCGCTGGCCTGCCAGACCCTGGTGGAGAGCGACGTCGTCGTCTTCGTCCCGCCGCAGGAGCGGATTGAGCGCCGCATCAAGGAGACCAAGCGCGCGGCGAAGATAGAACTCCCGTTCCCCTACGACCGCCACGACCAGCCGCTGCGCAAGTTCGCGGTCACCCTGGAGCCCCCGTCCCTGGCCGACCAGACCGACGACTGGTCCCGCCTCCAGCGGGAACTGGCCCGCCGCTACGGGCTGCGCGACGTGCAGGCATCCCTGCCGGTCCTGCGGAAACTCCCCCGCGCCCTGCGGGAGGGGGAGTGGACGGTGACGGCGGTGGTGGAACTGGATGCCTGGGACCGTCCGGAGGGGCCACCGCGCCTGATAGACGTCCTGCCTGGCGAGCACCTGGAGAGCCTCTGGGCGGTGGCCATAGACATCGGCACCACCAGCAACGTCGTCTGGCTGGTGGACCTGATGCGGGGAGAGGTGATGGCCCAGGCCGCCGACTACAACGGCCAGATTGCCCGCGGGGAGGACGTCATCTCCCGCATCATCTACGCGTCCAAAGGGGACGGCCTGCGGGAACTGCAGGAACTGGTGATGGGCACGCTGAACCGCCTCATCGCCCAGGTGGCGGCGGAGCAGAACATCCGCCCCGACGAAATCTACAAAGCGACCGTCGCCGGGAACACCACGATGATCCACCTCTTCGCGGGCATCCCGCCGGAGTCCATTCGGCTGATGCCCTTCATTCCGGTGGTCAACCACGTCCCCACCTTCCCGGCGCGGGAGGTCGGCCTGGGGATTCATCCGGAGGGGACGGTGGACTGTCTCCCCGGCATCGCGTCCTACGTGGGCGCGGACATCACGGCCGGTGTGGTCAGTTCCGGCCTCTGCGATTCGGACGAACTGACGCTTTTCATTGACGTGGGCACCAACGGGGAGATGGTGCTGGGAGATTGCTCCTGGCTCATCTCCTGTGCCTGTTCCGCCGGCCCGGCCTTTGAGGGCGCGGGGGTGGTCCACGGAATGCGGGCCACCGCCGGGGCGATTGAGGAGGTCTGGATCAACCCGGAGACGTACGAGGCGACCTACAAGGTCATCGGCGACGAGCGGCCCAGGGGCATCTGCGGCTCCGGCCTCATCTCGCTCCTGGCGGAGATGTTCGTCACCGGAGTGGTGGACAAGAGCGGGAACATCAACCTGGACCTGCCCACGCCGCGGGTTCGGCGAGGGGAGCACGGTCCGGAGTATGTCATCGCCTGGGCCAACGAGACGGCCACGGGGCGGGACATCGTCATCACGGCGGTGGACATAGACAACCTGATGCGGGCCAAGGCGGCCATTTATGCGGGCTTTTCCGTCCTGGCCCGCAGCGTGGGCCTGACGCTCCAGGATGCCCAACGGGTGCTCATCGGCGGCGCGTTCGGCCAGTACATCAACGTGGAGAAGGCCATTCAGATTGGCATGCTCCCGGATATGCCCTACGACCGTTTCCACTTCCTGGGCAACACCTCGGTGCGGGGTGCGTACTATGCCCTGGTCTCCCGCGAGATGCGCCGCCGGGTGACCGAGGTGGGTCGGATGATGACCTATCTGGAACTCTCGGCCGACAACACCTTCTTTGACGAATTCAACGCGGCCCTCTTCCTGCCGCACACCGACCTGAGCCAGTTCCCGTCGGTGGCGGCGATGATGGGAGAGGGGTGACATGTCGCTAACCGGTCTGCACCTTCTGCTGACCTACCAGTGTAACTTTGAGTGCGACCATTGCTTCGTCTGGGGAAGCCCGGCGCAGAAGGGCACCTTCACACTGGCGCAGATTCGGGAGATTTACCGGCAGGCGCGGCGACTGGGGACGGTGGAGTGGATATACCTGGAGGGCGGTGAGCCGTTTCTGTACTATCCGGTCATGGTACGGGCGGCGCAGGAGGCCGCTGGGGAGGGGTTCCGGGTTGGCATCGTGACCAACGGTTATTGGGCCACCACGCCGGAGGACGCGGTGGAGTGGCTGAGGCCGCTGGCGGGCTTCCTGAACGACCTGACCGTCTCCACCGACCTTTTTCATTAGGGCGGAAATGGAGCAAATCCGGGAGTTTGGCGCATGGGTAGAGCGGATTCTCAAATCCTGAAAATTGTAGAGCATTTTCTGGAAGAGGTGGAGAAAACGGGCATCCGGTTGACAGCGGCCTACCTGTATGGGTCGTATGCGGTGGGCTCCGCTCGTCCGGATAGCGATATAGACGTGGCGCTCATATCCGATGATTTTACAGGGGATTTCCTGGAGGACCACCGGCGAATTGTCCCGGCGCTCCTGCAGAGCGACTCCCGGATAGAGCCGGTGCGGTTCCGTCCCGAAGAGTTTTGCGACGAGCATCCACTGGCCTGGGAGATCAAAGTGAAAGGGCGCAGACTGAGGTGATGCAAAGGGGAAATAACTATGGTGGTCCGTACAGCCAGACAAAGGGTCAGGCATCCTTACGTGACGCGTGAGAAGGGGATTTGTGGCGGTAGCCCGGTGATTAAGGGAACACGCATCCGGGTGGCGCAAATTGCGATAGAATATGAACATCTGGGCTGGAGCCCGGATGAAATCATTCGCGCCCACCCGCATCTCACGCTGGCGCAGATCCACGACGCCCTTTCGTATTATTACGAAAATACCGAAGAGATTCACGCCGAGATCAGGCGGGATGAGCAGGTAGTAGAAGAACTGAAGAAGATGTATTCCCGGTCAGCGATACCTGTGGGATGAGACTGCGAATTTACACGGATGAAAACGTTGATGTAACTGTCGCAGAGGGGCTCAGGCGGCGGGGCGTGGAGGCATGGTCTGCCCGAGATGTGGGGAATCTGGGGCTGAGTGACGAGGAGCAATTAGAGTATGCGCGGAGAGAGCGGGCTGTCGTTTTCACTCACGACGCGGACTTCCTCCGGCTGGCTCATGAGGAATGGCAGCAAGGCAGGGAGCATTGGGGGGTGATTTACGCCCACATAGGGCAACTGACGGTTGGTGAGTGTATTCGCCGTCTGATGGACTACGCCCTGTTTATGGAAGCGGAGGAGATGAAGAATCGGGTGGAATTTCTGTAAGGAGGCATCCTTGACTGTCACCATTGCGCTGGCTGGCAAAGGAGGTACAGGAAAAACGACCGTTGCGGCCTGTCTCATCCGCTACCTGCTGGAGGAGCGGGGTGGGGCGGTGCTGGCGATTGACGCCGACCCGGCGATGAACCTGCCCCTGGTCCTGGGGATGGAGGTGGAGACCACCGTCGGCGACATCCGCGAGGAGATGCTGGACCTGGTCCAGTCCAGCGGCGCACTGGCGGGTTCCATGCCCGGCGGGATGAGCAAGCAGGACTACCTGGACTGGCAGGTCAAGATGGCGCTGGTGGAGGGCGACCGGGTGGACCTGCTGGCGATGGGTCGGCCCGAGGGGCCAGGCTGCTACTGCGCGGCCAACCAGATGCTGCGGGTCATCGTGGACCGGATCAGCGCCAACTACGACTATGTGGTCATTGACAACGAGGCGGGAATGGAGCACCTCAGCCGCCGCACCACCCGCGACGTGGACGTTCTGCTGCTGGTGACCGACCCGACTCAGCGGGGCGTTGCCGCGGCCCGGGAGATGGCGCGGATGGTCCCCGGGCTGGACATCCGGGTGGGGCGGACTTATCTGGTGGTGAACCGGGTGCGGGACGGCCTGCCGCCGCCGCTGGCGGATGCCGTCGCCCGGACCGGCCTGGAACTGATCGGGACCGTGCCCGAGGACCCCGCGATGGCGGAGTTTGAGGTCACCGGCCGCCCGCTGATCCAGTTGCCGACGGAGACGGCGGTCTACCAGGCGGTGCGGGACATCGCCCGGCGGGTTTTGAGATGAAAATTACATACGATGTATCCAAAGACTTGCTCTATATTCGCCTGGATGACCAGCCACAGCCGGTCATCAATCGGCGCGTCTCCGAGAGTGTGGTTTTGGACATCGGAGAGGGAGACAGGATAGTGGGAATAGAGATTCTGGACGCTTCGGAGAGTCTGGCGCTGGAAAGGTTGCTCCCTGTCCAGTTTCAGGTTCTCCAGGAGACGGCTCTGGTTTGAAATTTCGTCATATCCACGAACGAAGGGAGGCAGAAATGTACATTATTGCCGAAAACATCCACATCATTTCCCCTCGCGTGAAGGAGGCCATCGCGAATCGGGATGCCAGGTTCTTCCAGGACCTGGCGGTCCGGCTGGTGGAGGCGGGGGCCAGCGCCATTGACCTGAATATCGGTCCCCAGAAGAAGGCCGGGCACGAGATTCTGCCCTGGCTGGCGGAGACGGTGCAGCAGGTGGTGGATGTCCCCCTCTGCTTTGACACCACCAACCTGGCGGCCATTGAGGCGGCCTGCGAGGTGGTGACCAAGGCCCAGCCCATTATCAACTCCACCTCGGCGGCACCGGAGCGGCTGGAGAAGGTCCCCCTGGTCGCCAAAAAGTACAACACCCGCCTGATTGCTCTCACGATGGGGGAGGGGATGATCCCGGTCAAGGCCGACGAACGGGTCAACATCGCCCTGGAAATCCTCATCCCCCGGATGCTGGAGATTGACTTCCCGATCACGGACCTGATCATTGACCCGCTGGTGCTGACCGTCTCTGGCTGTCAGGAGTACTGCCCGGAGTGCATTGAGGCGGTGCGCACCCTCAAATACGCCTGGGAGCCGCCGCCGCTGACCAACGGGGGCCTCTCCAACGTCTCCAACCAGGTTCCGTCCGAACTGCGCCCGCTGCTCAACCGTACCTATATGGTCATGCTGATGGGCGCGGGGATTGACATGGTCATCGCCGACCCGCTGGACCGCGACCTGATGGAGTGGATCCGCATCGTGGAGGAGCGGGATGATTCCACTGCCGTCGGCCGTCTGCTCCTGAAGATTCACGACCGCATCGCGGCGATGGAGGAGCCCCAGCCCGAGGACGTGGACTTCTCCGACCCGGAGCAGGTGGACATCTGGAAGACGGTCCAGGTGCTGCTGAATAAGGTCATTTATACCCCGTCGTATCTGAAGTTCTGATTCGTGATTCGTGATTCGTGATTATAATGGCAGAGGGAGCAACCTGGATCCCTTACGAGGAGTGGGAGGCGCAGGTGCCAGAGGAAATCCGGCAGGACCCTCTCTGGCAGATGGAGGCCTACCGGCTGGCGTTGTACCTCTACGACCTGGCCTGGGAGGATTGCCAGCAGTTGATGCGGGATCCCCGAGGCCGGGCCATTGCGGAGCAGTTGATCCGCAGCGCGGGCTCCATTTGCGCCAACATTGAAGAAGGCTACGGCCGGGGCATGGGCCGACAATACGCCCAGTTCCTGGGCTATTCTCTGGGTTCTACTCGGGAGACCCGCGGCTGGTATTACCGTGGTCGCCGACTCCTGGCTCCAGAGGCCATTGCCCACCGGTACCGCCTTCTTACCCAAATCACCCGCCTTCTCACAGTTGCTCACCGTCAGCAAAAAGGCTAATCCGCAATCCGCAATCACGAATCAGCAATCCACAATCACGAATCAGCAATCAGCAATCAGCAATCACGAATCAGCAATCAGCAATCACGAATCAGCAATCAGCAATCAGCAATCGGAGGAACTCCTATGACCGCGACCCTCATTGACGGTAATGCTGTCGCTGCGGCGATCCACCAGGAAATCATCGCTGAGGT
>JAPYWT010000147.1 GCA_028276215.1 Thermoflexus sp.
TCGGGACGATGCTGGCCGGAGCATCGCTTTCGCTTCTGATGAACAACATCGCCGCCGCCGCCATCCTGCTCCCAACCATCTCCTCCGCGGCCCGCAAAGCCGGAATCCACCCCACCCGCCTGCTGATGCCCCTGGCCTTCGCCACCCTGCTGGGCGGTATGGCGACCCTCCTGACCACCACCAACATCGTCGTCAGCGGACTGCTGATAGACCAGGGGCTGCGGGGGTTCGGCATCCTGGACTTCGCGCCCGTCGGTCTGCCGCTGGTCGCCATCGGGGTGGCCTATATGACCCTCTGGGGCCACCGACTGCTCCCCACCCAGCCCATCCGCGAGCGCACCGAAGGGGTCCGACCGCCGGTGGAGGACCTGGTCCAACTGTACCGGCTGGGGGAACGACTGTTCCGCGCCCGGGTGCCCGCCGGGTCGTACCTGATTGACAAGCCCCTCTCCCGGAGCACGTTCCGGGAAATCTACGGCCTGAACGTCGTCGGGCTGGAACGGGACGGACGGCTGACTCTGGCCCCGTCCCCTGACTTCGTCTTCCGGGAAGGGGACGTGGTGCTCCTGGAGGGGAACCTGGAGGAGTTCCGCCGTCGGGACCGACCCCCGTACCTGGAGATTCTCCCCCCGCGCGAGTGGCGGGAGGAAGACCTGGAGTCCCCCGCGGTGGTCATGGTGGAGGCCGTCCTCTCCCCCCGCTCCGGCCTCATCGGTCAGACGCTGCGGGGTGTCCATTTCCGGGAAAAGTACGGTTTCACCGTCCTGGCCATCTGGCGGGCCGGGCGCCCGATCCGGACCAACCTCTCCGACCTGCCCCTCCAGTTCGGGGACGCGCTGCTCCTCCAGGGCCCCCGGGAGCGGCTGCCCGTCCTGCGGAGCGAACCGGACCTGATTCTGCTGGCGAACGAGAAGGAATACCTGCCCGTGGCGGGGAAGGGCTGGCTGGCCGCGGGCATCGCCGTGCTGGCGCTGGCACTGGCAGCCCTTCGCTATCAGGCGGTGGCGGAGGTGCTGCTGGGCGGGGCTCTGGCCATGATGCTGACCGGCATCCTGACGATGGACCAGGCCTACGAGGTCATTGAGTGGAAGACGGTCTTCCTGGTCGCCGGGATGATGCCCCTGGGGGTGGCGATGACCAAAAGCGGAGCGGCGGCCTGGCTGGCCGAACGGGTCCTGGGTTTCATCGGGCCCGCCGGCCCGTTGGGGCTGATGGCGGGGCTGTTTCTTCTGGCGATGGGGCTCTCCCAGGTGATGCACGGGGCCGCCGTCGCCTCCATCATCGCGCCCATCGCCATCCAGGTCGCCCGCCAGACCGGGCTGAGCCCCCAGGCGCTGGCGATGACCGTCGCTCTGGCGACCTCCACGACCTTCCTGACCCCGCTGGGGCACCCGGTCAACGTGCTGGTGATGAACGTCGGCGGCTACCGGGCGCGGGACTACCTGCGGGTCGGCTGGCCGCTGACGCTGCTGGTCTTCGGCGCCGTCCTGGCGCTGGTGCCGGTATTCTGGCCGCCGAGATGAGATACCGTAAAACGTGCCAGACACGTTCGGAAGTGCCTGGCACGTTTAATCGCACCGGGCGGGCGGCCCTGCCGCCCGCCCTCTATCCCTGCAAGGAGCGTGACATGTTCTCCACATTTGACGAAGCCCGACAGTTCGTCCAGAGACACGACGTCCAGATGGTAGACCTGAAGTTCACCGACCTGGGAGGCCGATGGCACCATCTGACCCTCCCTGTCTCCCAGTTCACCCCGGCCCTGATGGAGGAGGGCGTGGGGTTTGACGGCTCCGCCGTCGGCCTGAAATCGGTCAAGGCCGGAGATATGGTGCTGGTCCCCGACCTGGCCACCGGATTCGTGGACCCCTTCTGGGAAGTGCCGACCGTCAGTTTCATCTGCACCACGCTGGAGGCGGATACGAAGGCCGTCTTCGCCAACGACCCCCGCAACATCGCCCGCCGGGCGGAGGAGTGGATGCGGGAGACCGGCATCGCCGACGAGAGCCGCTGGGGACCCGAACTGGAATTCTACGTCTTTGACCGGGTGGCCTACGAGTACGGCCCCAACCGGTGCGGGTACCGGGTGGAGTCGGCGGAGGCGGATTGGGGAGACGGGGCCCCGTCCGGGCACGTCATTCCGCTCCATGGCGGCTACCACGCCATCCCGCCGAAGGATACCCTCTACAACCTGCGGACGGAGATGGCCCGGCACCTGGAGGCGATGGGCGTCCCGGTCAAGTACCACCACCACGAGGTCGGCGGGCCGGGGCAGTGCGAGATTGAGACCCCGATGATGGGCCTGGTCCAGGCCGGGGACGCGGTGATGATGATCAAGTACGTCACCAAGATGGTCGCCCGCGCCCATGGTCTGACGGCCACGTTCATGCCCAAACCCCTCTACGGCGAGGCGGGCAACGGCCTGCACTTCCACCAGCAACTGTTCCGGGACGGCCACAACCTCTTCTACGACCCGCAGGGGTACAGTCTGCTCAGCCGGACGGCGCTGCAGTACGTCGGCGGGCTGCTGGCGCACGGACCGGCGGTCCTGGCGCTCACCAACCCCAGCACCAACTCCTACCGTCGGCTGGTGCCGGGGTACGAGGCTCCCATCCTGGCCTTCTTCTCGGCGGGGAACCGGACGGCGGCGGTGCGCATCCCCCGCTACGCCACGAAACCGGAGAAAGTGCGCATTGAGTTCCGGCCTCCCGATGCGACCTGCAACATCTACCTGGCCCTGGCAGCCCAACTGCTGGCGGGGCTGGACGGCATCCGACGGGAGATAGACCCCACCGAAGCGGGCTTCGGGCCCATAGAGGCGGACGTCTTCTCGTGGAGTGAGGAGCGGCGGGCGGCCATTCGGCCACTGCCCACCGCCCTCTCCGACGCGCTGGACGCGCTGGAGGCGGACCACAAGTTTCTCTGCGAAGGTGAGGTGTTCAGCGAGGACCTGCTCAGCCGCTGGGTTGCGGCCCACCGGGAGGAGGAACTGGCCGTGCGCGTCCGCCCCCACCCCTACGAGGTGAAGTTGTACTACGACGTGTGACTCCCCAGAAAGAGGATGCGGCGGGCGGCGAAGCCGCCCGCCGCATCCATCCGCCGCCAGTCAGGACCGATGCCGCAGCACGTCCGGAAGGGTCAGCAGGCCACCCACCAGTGCCAGTGCGGCCCCCATCGCCATCATCATCAGGGGCAGAGCCCTCGGGATATCCAGGTGAGTCACGATGCCCAGGATGAGGGAAAGGCCCAGGGGCAGCACCGCCATTTCGTTGTTGAGCCGCGTGATGGCCTGCTCCAACCCCATCAGGGCCGGCACCGCGCCAGCCAAGACCAGCACCCCGCCGACGGCGACCAGAATGTGGCCCAGAGCCCCCAGACGCGACCTTCCAGCAACGGACCGCAGGGTCCGGTAGACCCCCCAGAGCATCCATACCCCGACCAGCCCATTGGCCGTTATCAGGGCCGTTCGGAAGGCCGCGCGGGTCCAGAGACAGTACCACAGGAACAGCGGGCCCCGGACCGCCACCGGCGTCAGCGGCACCGCGCTCCAGAGCATCAGGGAGGCCGCCAGCGCGCTCCCCACCCGCCGGGCCCCAGCCCGCCGGTTCAGCGCCAGAAGCACGCCCGCGAACGTTCCCATCACCACCACCATCAGCCAGATGTAGTGCGGGGAAAGGAAGGACGAGACCGTCAGGTGGTCCAGCAGGAGGACAAGAACGGGCAGCCCGAGCGCGACCAGATTGTCCACCGGGGCAAAGCGAGGGATGCCAGAGAGACCGCCGGGGTCGGTCCAGCCGGCCCAGAGAGCCCGCAGGCCGTTTCGGCCCGGAAAGTCGGGCAGAAGGCGGAGGACAGGGTCGGCCCCCAGCAGGAGCAGCAGAACGGTGACCAGCAGAAACAGGCGGGCCAGCCAGGCCATCGCGGGCCCCCGGACCGCGTGGGCCATCCCGGCATCGGCCGAGAAGAAATTGTAGGCTGGAAAGTCCAGGTCGCCCTCGTAGCGGGCCAGGTGTTCCGCCCGCTTCTCCTGAAAGTGGGCCCACGCCGTTTGCCAGTCCTCAAAGGCCGCACGGTCGCCCGTATCCAGCCACTGGTAGTACCGCAGGAAGGCCCGCCGGTACCAGGCCAGCGTCTCCAGAAGGTTCGCCTCGTACTCCAGCGAAGCCACCACTTTGGGGTAGAGTTCGGGCTGCCGCCAGGTGGAGGGGTCTATCTCCTGGACCAGTGCCTGCATCCGGCGGACGGCCTCCACGGCCTGGAATCCCTCGCCGATGGCCCCCTCCAGGTCCTCCTTGCTGATGTCGTAGACGACGCTCAGGACAGAACTGGAGCCGTCCACGATGTCCCACTCAAAAATCCACATCATCGGGGTGGTCTCCAGCCCCAGCGCGCGCACCCGCTGGCGGGCGAAGGGGCCGATGTAGAGCCCCTGGAGGACCGGCTCGCGGGAGCGTAGCAGGAGTTCGGTCATATTGTGGACCGTCACGGGGTCGTTGCCGAAGGTCCGGCGGACCCACATCTCCGTGAGCGCCACCGGGTCGGCGTCCGGCTCCCAGGCCAGTTGGGAGGTCACCCAGGCGTTGGCGTCAATCCAGAGCCAGAACCCGTAGAAGGGATAGAGGGACATCGGGCCCGCGTGGGGAGGACCGCCGCCCTGGTTCCACTGCCAGAGCCCCCGGATGTGGGGGTTGGTCCGGCGAAACGCCTGCAGGGCGACCTGATGCATGGGCGCGATGTAGTCCGGAAAGGCCATAAAGCCCTCAAACTCCAGCCGGTGCTGCATCTCTATCAGTCGGTCGTGGGCGCCCTGGGCCAGAGTCGGGTTGAGGGGCAGGTAACTGTAGAAGTCGCCCATCACGTACTTGGTGGAGACCAGCAGGTTCGGGGAAGAGACGCCTCCCAGCACCTGGTTGTACGCCTCCACGTCCACGTGCATGTTCCCCACCTCGCCGATGCCCACTGACCAACTCCGGAAGATGATCCACTTGCCGTGGGCCTCGGCGGCCTGGAGGAAGGCCCGAAGCATCGCCTGGGCGGCCTCCACGCTCCGCACCTCCAGCGCGCTGGTGTAGTCCCAGCCGGGGATGTTGTAGATAGCGCCGGCCTCGCCGATGCGAATCATCACGCCGTCCACGTAGGGCATTGTCTCAAACAGTTCCTCCAGCCCCAGGCGGTACACCTCCCAGAATTCGGGGTTTTCCGTAGCCATTCCGCCGAAGCGGCGGTCAAAGTAGGCCCGGAGGGGCGGGGTCAGGGCGACCATATCGGTATCCAGGACCACCTCCAGGCCCTGGTCGTGGGCGTACTGCATCAGGCGGCCCAGGTGCTCCCGCATGGCCTGCTGCCGCTGCCGGTAGGGACTGTCGGCGGGGTAGACCTCAAACCCGTTGCCCACCCTGTCAAAGTTGACGAATTCCAGGAAGCCCCCCAGGACAATGCCGTTGTTCCCGTAGGAAATCATTCGGTGGACGTAGTCTTTGAAATCCGCCTCGTAGCGGCGTATCGTTTCGGCGTCCACATACGGGGGGTCCGGGAGGAACGCGTCCCGGAAGGCCCCCAGGCCGTGGTGGTAGTCGGTGGGGTCCCAGCGCCGGGGGTCCCGCTCCACCCCCACCGCGCCGATGTCCACCAGCCGATGCGGGAGAGCCGGGGTTCGGACGCGCGCGGCGAAAAACGAGGCAGTATCGGCGCCCGTGCGCGCCAGGTCGGCCAGATAGTACATCCCGTAGGCGTGCCCCAGGGGGCTGCCGCTCTCCAGAACCAGGGCCGGACGGCCTTCCCAATCCCGCGGGGTTATGCTGAATCCCTGGGGGTCAGGTGGCGCCTTTTCCACCCCAGGCCCGACGAGGATGAGCCAGCCCTTGGGGAGAGGCCCGGGGGACTCCAGAACCTGGGGGCGGGTGCCGGTGCGCTCCGCCAGCGCGTCGGCCAGGGCGGCGGCCGCGCGGGCGTAGAGGTCGCTCTGGAGGGTTCCCGGCGGGAGAACAATAGCCGCGACGGGCTCCAGCGGCGGGGTCGCCGGGGAGACCGGGCGGGCAGATAGTCGGGGCTCCTGAGGGAGGTCCTTGGGCAGATAGGCGATGCCCAGGAAACTGTTGACCTGGCCCGCCAGCAACAAGCCCAGCGTCAGGCCGATGAGGGCGATCAGAGCGGATTTCAGGGGGTTGCGCTTCATGGAGGTTCCTCCTTACTGAATATCTTCGGGAAAGGTGACGATTTGATTATACTGCCAGAGTTGGCCTGTGCAAAGTGGGGGTTTGGGGGGTGTCCCAATTCCGTCGGGGGCGTCCGATTCAGCAAAGCCCCCCTCGGGCCGAAGGCCCTCGGGGCCGAGGCCTGCGGGCTGTTTCCGAGCCCCGAAGGGGCTTTGCAGAATAAGCCCGACGCTTCAGCGTCGGGCGAAAGGCGGGCGAGGGCGCAAGC
>JAPYWT010000148.1 GCA_028276215.1 Thermoflexus sp.
CCGCTTCGTTGTCATTGCGCCGATTCCACCAGGTTCACCCAGTCCACGCCGATGTCCCGGCAGCGGTGATAGAGTTTCCGGTCGGCGGTCCAGAAGGGAGTGCCCAGCCAGTCACTGAGCGCCAGATACTGGGCATCGTAGGCCGTCATTTGCCCCAGCCGCTCCGCCCAGGTCAGGGCCCGGGTCAGCAGTTCCTGGGTTGCGGACACCCGCTGGACCGGCAGGCGAAAGAGGCGAACCAATCCCTCCAGTGCGGCCTCTCGGGCCAGCAGATTCTGGGCCCACTGCTTGCGCAGTGCGGCGGCGATTTCGTAGTCCCAGAGTGCAGGGACCACCAGATTCACCCCCTGGCGTAGCCATTCTTCCAACCGATCCCGGCAGGCACGGGAATAGGGCAGCGGGCAGACCAGTGCCACCCCGATGTTGGCATCTATGACGACGGTCTCCACGCTTCCTCCATCTGGCGCTGGCGCGCTTCTCGGACCTCCCGTACAGGGTCACCTGGATAGACGCCGTAGCAGGCTTCCGTTTCGGCCCGGATACGGTCCAGTTCGGCCAGGATTCGGAGGGCTTCGGTGTGGGGCGTTGGCTGGCGGCCTGGAAGTGGGGGGTGTTCCTGTCTGGACTTCAGGAAACGGATGAAGTCCAGGACTTCGGGGATGCGGTCCTCTGCCAGTCCCTCCAGTTCCTGCAGGACGGTTTCCCTGGTTTCCCTGGTGGTCACCTGTGCCATATCTCCTCCTCGGCTGGGCCGGAGAGCCAGTTTCCCGAATTCAGTATAACACGAAGCGCCGCGGAGAGCAACTCCTGAGGAACAAGAACAGGCCGGGGCAGGCCTTCGGGCCCGCCCCGGCCCGCATCTATCTGCACTTTTTCACCAGATCGTCTGGATGTGCCGCGAAGCCCGGATGACCCGGTCTCCGGTCAGAATGGGCACACCCAACCACTTCGCCGTGCCCACCAGAATCCGGTCGTGCAATTCGGGCACATCGTCTACCCCTGCTGAAGCCAGCACGACGTCCGCGTTCACCGGCACGATCTCGTAGTTCACACTCCCCATCACAAACTCAATCAACTCATCCAACCGTACCTGCACCCGTTTCGCCTCGGAAAGGTACAGGACCTCCATCAGCGTGATCGCGGAGATGAAAACCCGATGCTGCCCTGCGTCCGCTTCCTGCAGGACCCGGGCGGCCTGGGGCCCCAACCCCGGATGTCTGCAGAGATGCCGGATAATGGCGACGGTGTCGGCCAGGTACCTCATCCGGTCTGTACCCTTTCCAGTGTCCGGGTGGTCACCTGCTGCCGCAGGGCCCGAACCTCCTCATCCCCTATATCCAGGTCCAGGCCTTCCCACAGCCCGCCCAGGGCCACTACCCTGGGCTTCCCCGCTCCGTACTTGAACCGGAGAAAGTCCAGGAAATGGGTCAATTCCTCCAGGCTTTCGGGAGGCAATTCTTCCAGCATCTGGTGCACCTGCTGCCGAACAGTCTGCAGGGTGTTCATGGCTCTGTTCTTCTATCGGGACCCGGCGGTGGTGAGAGGCATATAACGGCTCTTGTTGCCTGGATTTCTTCCAGGACATCCTCATCGGTAACGCCACGTTCCCTTGCGATTGTCCTGGCTTTCTCAGCGGTAACGGCGGATCGTTGCCGGGTCTTCTCTGTATCCAGTATAGCACAGAGAGGAGGAACGGGCAACCGGTCCGGCAGGAACGAGTCGGCTCCCTGGGGTCGCTCATACCCTGACCGCCGACGGCATCAGGGCTTCCGCAAGACCAGAGGCAGGTAGGCCCGGTATCCCTCCTCCAGCCACAGGGTGTAGGTGACCGCGTTGCCCGCTATCCGGCCGTCGTAGTGCCGCACCCGCGCGTGGGGCCAGCCGTCCCGCCGAGCGACCCACTCCACCCGCGAGGCCAGGTTGTCCGGATAGGCGATGTCGTCGTTTTCCGCCAGCACCGTCGTCCCGTCGGCATCGTACAGGGTCAGGACCGTGTCGCCGGTCCAGCCCAGGTTACCGGTCTGCACGACGTAGCGTTTCCCCGCCCGCGCCCAGAACCTGACCCAGTCCTGATCGTCCACCCCACAGAAGTTGTGGGCCTGGGACTGACCGACGGCGATCTGGCGGGCCTGAGCGGGCCCGTTGTCGCTCTCGCAGGCGTCGCCGGAGCAGTAGTTGATATGCGTCTCCGCTTCGGCGCTGCCGGGGTACGCCTCCACGTTCCCCGCCCGGTCCACCCCCCGCATCCGGAAGCCGTAGCGGTGGCCCATTTCCCCGATGAACCAGGCCCCCACGTACTGGCTCCCCACGCCCTGATGCCAGTCCTCCCAAGCGCCGCCGTCCTGCCGCTTCTGGCGGAGGCCGACATCGGGCACGAGGTGCCCATAGATGGCGATTTCCGTTGGGCACTGCGGCGGGGGCCGGGGCGGGCCGGAGGGCCCGCCCCGGCCTTGCGTTTCCCCTGTCACTGCGCTGGCGTGATGTATATGTCGTCGAAGTAGCGCGTGCCGGTGGCGCCGGCATTCCCGTTCCACGAGCCGATGCGCGGCACGAAGTCGTTATACGTCTTCAGCGCGTTGGCGTTGCTCGGAGTGTGGCAGCCAAGCAGATTGTTGTTCAGGTAAAAGCATACCTGGGCGGTGTTCGGATTGATGTCTATGCGCGCGGTGTACCAGGTGTCGAAGGCAAGCGCAGACGGCCAAGACACCCCGTATTCGGCCAGGTAATTCCCGGGCGTGTAATTCACGATGTCGCAGCCGAAATCCGGCGCGCTGCCATAGACGTTCAGGCTGCATTGCGTCCACCACCCACTGCCGTTGATGTCATGCATGATCTGGATCTTGGCACCGGTACCCGAGGTTCCACTGCTCACCATCATCCTGGCCTGGAAGCGCTGCACCTGGCGCAGCGTGCGCTCCATGGGCATAGCCAGTGGCAGGTCCAGCCCTGTGTTAGCCGGCGTATTCGCAGTGTTGGTGATGACCAGCATGCCCCCTTGCTGCCGAGCGCTGAAGTAGTTCTCATCCCCCCAGAACCGCCACTTGAGCGGGTTGTATAAGCCGTCAAAGGCGGAGTTGTTGAAGTCGTCGTAGAGGGCGATGAGCGGGTTGTAGGCGCGCAGAACCAGTGGCAGGAAGATCCGATGGGCGATCTGGATGTAGGCGGTGCGGGTGCGTACATCGGTATCCACGCCGTCCTCCACAGTCAGGGTGACAGTGTACACGCCCGGGGTGGTGTAGGTGTGCGTGACCGGGTCGGTGTGGGCGACGGTGAGCGCCGGCGAGCCATCGCCGAAGTTCCAGGTGGTGGTGAGCACGTCGCCACCAGCCAGGTTGGTGAAGGTGACGGTGGTGCCGGGGCTGCCCACGGTGGGGCTGGCGGTAAAGTCGGCGGTGACCGTCTTCTTCCACACCTCCCCGCCGTTGGCCCAGTTGGTCGTGCCGATGTAGAGGCGGTTGTTGAAGACAGTCGCACCCTTGTCATAGTAGTCGGCAAGGCCATTGTTACTGTCGCCCCAGCCGGCATCGCCAACCTGCTCCCAGGTCATTCCATCCGATGTACGCCATACTTCGGCCCCTGTGACCGGGTTGCTAAAGACCAGATACAGGCGACCGTTGAACACCTGAAGCCCATAGGGACGACCGTTGTTGGGATCTCCCAGGCCGCCATCGAAGACACGGGTAAAGGTTGTGCCATCGGTGGTCCGCCAGACTTCGCCGCCTGTGGTGACATTGCGCAGGCCAATGTAGAAAGCGCCATTGAACTCGGCCATTGCAGAGACATGGGTGTTATTTGCGGCCAGACCGTCAGTGAAAACCGGCGACCAGGTAACTCCATCGTTCGTGTGCCAGAGTTCTGCCACGCCAGCCCGGCCAATTCCCAAATAGAGATAACCGCCGTACACATCCATTGTCACATCTTGCCACACGCCGCCGCCACCGAAGCCGTCGGTCACGACAGGTGACCAACTCCCGGCATCGCCGCTGGCGCTGCGGTAAATCTGCATCACGCCATCGTCAGCGCTGGTTGCGGCGTAAATGGTATTTGAGAATACTGCCAGCGCGTTGATGCCATGGTTATTGGTAATCCCAAAACCGCTGGTAACCACCTGTTCCCAGGCGATCCCGTTGGTCCGCCAGATCTCGCCACCGTTATTGGACGCCGTGCCTACGTACAGATAGGAGCCAAAGGGCTCAGCATCAAACACAGCCGTATCAGTAGGCCATGTGGAGGGGGCAACCTGACTCCAGGTTTGTCCGTCCGCAGTGCGCCACATCTGGCTGGACCAGGTGCCGGCATACAGATAACCCCCGAAGACATCCAGCGTACTGACAAACGTGGTATCTCGATTTCCAAACCCGTTGATGTTCACCTGCTTCCACCCCGGCACGCCGGGGGCGAACTTCTGGATGCGGTGGTTGTCGCTGTCTGCTACATACAGACTGCCGTCAGGGCCAATGGCTATACCAGACGGCCCCCGCAGTTGACCCGTGCGCATGCCCCAACTGCCGCCGATGGTGGTCAGGTAAGCACCCGTGCTGTCAAAGACCTGAACGCGGGTGTTACCCGCATCGGTGACATACAGGCGGTTCTGGCTATCCACCGCCAGACGGTGCGGCCCCCAGTCGCTGAAGCGGTCAAATCCATTGCCAGTGGTTCCAGTAATGCCGATGGTACGGACGTAGTTCCGGTTGCTGTCAAAGACTTGCACACGATGGTTGCCTTCGTCAGCCACGTAGATAGTGCCAATTCCGTCTATAGCGACATCCCGTGGGCAGTCGAAGTGAGCGTTATCACTGCCAGCTTGACCGTTCACGCCCAGCGTGGCTTTGTAGGACCAATCCGGCCGATAAACCTGGACGCGATGGTTCCCGCAGTCGGCCACGTAGATGTCACCGTTTGGCGCCACGCCAAGGCCTTGCGGGTCGGCGAATTGGTAGTTGCCGTTGCCGTATCCACCGAAGGACGCATACAGTGTGCCGTCCGGGTTATAGATACGGATGCGGTCCTCCCAACCGGCAGCCAGATAGACACGGCTATCTTGCCCTACGGCCACATCGTTGGGCGAGTAGCCGATTACGCCAGGGATGTCCGGCTTGGCCCATTGCGGTGTGCCATCCGCCGAGAGTTTCACCAGACGGCGACCATAGTTCTCGGCAATGTAGATGCTGCCGTCAGCAGCCACTGCCACACCTTCGGGATCGTTGTAATGCCATCCGTCGGTCACATAGGGCACACCGGTCACCCCATACTGGAGCCACCAGTTCCAGGTCGTGCCCCCGGCAGGCCTGAACTGCTGGACGCGCGAGTTCTCGAAGTCGGCCACATAGAGGTAACCAGAAGCATCCACGGCCACATCGTATGGCTGGTCAAACTGACCGTTGCCCGATCCGTAACCGCCGATGGTCGTCACATAGGTCCGGCTACTGCGGTTGAAGACCTGAACCCGATGGTTGAAGGTATCTGCCACATAGATGTAGCTGGCGTCCACAGCCACGCCGGATGGATTGTCAAAGTGGTCGTTATCATCACCGGCCACACCTGTTTCTCCCAGCGTGGCAACATAGGTCATCGTAAAGGACGGCGAGAAGGTGATCTGGTAAATCTGCACGCGATGGTTGCCGCGATCGGCGACATAGAGGTAGTCATTGTAAATAGCGATGTGTGCTGGCCCGTGGAACTGATAGTTCCCCGTGCCCGGCGTCTCGGTGGTGCCCAGAGTGGCTTTGTAGTTGCCGGCGCT
Organism: Thermoflexus sp.; assembly: GCA_028276215.1. GTDB lineage: Bacteria > Chloroflexota > Anaerolineae > B4-G1 > DUEL01 > SpSt-77. Next base: position 5,744 of record JAPYWT010000148.1, read on the forward strand.
GTCAAAGACCTGGATGCGGTGGTTGCCGTTATCGCCGGTCCACCAGTCGCCGCCGTCGCTCACGTAAATGTTGCCCTGGCTGTCAAAGGCGATGCTGTTGGGATTGCCGAAGCGGTCGTTTCCGCTCCCCCATTGCCAGGTTGCACCAAGTTCGCCGACAAGGTTGCCGCTGGGATCAAACTTCAGGACGTGATTGGCGTGACCGTCAACCACCCAGATATTGCCGCCGCCATCCACGGCCACGTCAAAGACTGTCCAGAGGACAAAGTCAGGGTTATCACCCACTCCGGCGCGACCGATGACAGCCAGGTTCCCGCCGTCGGCGTTATACTTCAGCGCACGGCGACCCAGCAGTTCGCCGATCCAGATATAGTTCCCTTCGGCGCCGATTCCGTAGGGATAATTCAAATGGGTAGTGGTTGAGATGTAGGGAGTCTCCGTCACCCCGAACGTCTGCACATAGCGGAACGACAGTCCCGGCTGGCCGAGGGGGATGGAACTGGCCCTCACCCCCGGCCCCACTCCCCCAGTGCGGGCGAGGGGAGAGGGCAGCGGGCCGAACGGCTTGCCCTCCGGCTCCCAGGGCGGGAGTGTCTCCGGGGTGGCTGGCTCCTGGGGCGGATACGGTGGGGCCGGCGGCTGCGGCCCCTGGGCCGTCGCCGGCCCGCTCAGG
>JAPYWT010000149.1 GCA_028276215.1 Thermoflexus sp.
ACCCTCTATGATGCTGGACTGCGACCGGCATGAACTGGAGATCGGCGGCCGAAAAGTCTATCTGACCCCCATTGAGTTCAAGGTCCTTCGCCTGCTGATGCAGCACGCCGGGCGGGTGTTGAGCGCGGACGCCATTCTTTCCCGTATCTGGGGGCCCGAGTACATCGGCGAACCCGACCTGGTGAAGCAGTACATCTATCGGCTGCGCCGCAAGATAGAGCCAGACCCGGATGCCCCCCGATACATCCACACCGTGCGGGGAGAGGGGTATTATTTTGAACCGGGGGAGTAACGATTCACCGTTCACTGATCAGGCGACCGGCATCCAGCAGATGCCGGTCGCTTTCGTTTCCCGCGCGGAAATCCTCCCCGGTTTCCGGATTGACGCACACATCCCCCACCCGCAGAGCGTCCACCTCATTCAGGGAATGCGCTGGGGTGAGGAGAAGGACGGTTTTCCGGGCCAGGTCCACTTCCAGAACAATGCCCAGGGCCAGCGCGAACCCCCGGCGGTCCTCCATCGCCACCAGTTGGTAGCGGGTGAAGCAGGGGGCCGGAAATACGGCCAGCCGGGCCCAGGAGATTTCCAGCGGATAGGCATTGGCGAAGTAGCGGGCGAAGAGGCGAGCCCGGTGAGCCCGGCGGGCCATCATATCCCGCGGCTGGACCGCAGAAGCGGGGAGCAATTCCACCACGCGCGTGCGGGCCGAACGGCGCAACGGGCCCAGAATGGGCTCCAACTCACTCCCCCGCTGAATGGCAAACACGACACATGGCTCCAGCAGGTCCACTTTGGCCAGTTTCAGCGCCGGCCCTCCCTGCTCCGGCGCGACCAGCCCCGTGGTATCCAGCACGGTCGCCGTAGCGCCCAGTTCCTGGGCCCGCCGGGCCAGTTTGTGGACCCCGATCAGGGTCGGCAACATGTGCCCGCGCGGAGAATTGGCGCCCACAAACACCCGCACGCGCGGGCCGCCGGGGGGAAACCCCGTCTCTCCGCCCTGCCGCAGAGCCAGCGTCATCGTCGTCGGCGGGCCCAAACTGGCCTGACCGATGTCGCCGTCAATGAACGCCACCCGTTCATGCAGCGCGCAGAGACGGGTGTAGAGGTACCGGGCGAAGGTGGACTTCCCCGTATCCGGCGCGCCAACGACCATCAGGACGCCGGAGAGGCCCTCCAGGTTCAGTTGTTCCCAGTACGGGGGGATTTCTATGTTGACCACGGACGACGGACCACGGACGACGGACCACGGACGACGGACCACAGACGACGGACGACTGACCACGGACGATAGACCACAGACCACGGACGACAGACGACGGACTACTGACGACTGACCACTGACGGCTGACGGCTAACTACTGGCGGCTGACGGCTGACGGCTATCCAACAGGGAACGAAGAACCGCCAGATTCTCTATGTCCTCGTGCAGGTCGTCGCTCTTAGGGGTCTCCAACAGGCCCGGCAGCGCGGCCAGGCGCGGGTCGTTGACCACCATCCGGAAGGTCTCCAGTCCCAATACCCCCTTGCCAATGTGCTCATGCCGGTCCACCCGACTGCCCAGACCGTTTTTGCTGTCGTTGAGGTGGACCGCCAGGAGACGGGAGAGGCCGATGATGCGGTCAAATTCCTCCAGAGTGGCCTCGTACCCCTCCGGCGTCCGCAACTCGTAACCGGCGGCAAAGGCATGGCACGTATCCAGGCAGACCCCCAACCGCTCCCCCTCCGGGGTGTTTTCTATCAGCCAGGCCAGTTGTTCAAACCGGTAGCCTAGATTGGTGCCCTGCCCGGCAGTGGTCTCTAACAAAATGCGGGCCCGAAAGCCGCGCGTGGCGGCGTGGACCTCCCCCAACGCCCGGGCCACCCGCTTCAGCCCCTCTTCCTCCCCGGCGTCCATGTGAGAGCCAGGATGAAGCACCAAATAGGGGATGTCCAGCGCCTCACACCGCTCCAGTTCTATGATGAGCGTATCCCGGGACTTCCGCCAGAGGTCCTCATCCGGCGCGGCCGGGTTCAGGAGATACGACGCGTGCCCGACGGCCGGGTGAATGCCGGTCTCGGCCGCTTTCTCTTTGAAGAGGCGGATGTCCTCATCACTCAGCGGCTTGACGGCCCAGGCGCGGTTGGATTTGACGAACAGTTGGACAGCATCGCACCCCACCATGCGGGCCCGGTCAAAGGCCAGGTGCAGGCCCCCCGCGATGGACTCATGCGCGCCCAGTCTCATCGTCCACCTCCGATTCCTGGACGAGTTGCTCCAGTTCCTCCTCCAGACTCTCCAGTTCCTGCAGCATCGCAGGCGGGACGGAGTGCCTGGGGAGACGGGCCTTCAGGTCGGCAATCCGACGCTCCAGTTCAGCAATCCGTTCTTGCTTCATCGTTCACCCGCGTCCGCAACGATTCAGACCAATTGAAATCGTCCTCCCTGGGCACTTCGCGCCGGGTGTTGGCCTCCGCCGACACTCTTCCGTCCGCATCACAGGAGAGAGGTCGGCGAAGGCCGACCATCGGCCGCAGGCCCAAAAAGGCTGGCTTCCAGTCAGCGCATATTTCAGCCGATTGAAATCGCCCTCCTTGGGCACTTCGTGCCAGGTGTCGGCCTTCGCCGACACCCCTTATGTGCGCATCAACGAGAGACCTGGTCGGCGAAGGCCGACCATCGGCCCCAGGCCCAAAGAGGCTGACTTCCAGTCAGCGCATCGTTCATCTCCGCTCAATTTCCCTCCGCTGGGCATCCAGCAATCCGGCGGGCGCGCCCTCCAGCATCATCTCCACCACCCGCTCCGCCGCGACGAAGGCCCAACAGAGCCCCCAGCCGCCCAGCCCCAGGGCAAAGTAGACCCCCGTCAGATGCGGCAACGCCCCGACAACGGGAACACCGTCGGGAGTGCAGCCGATCATCCCGGTCCAGCGCTGGATAATGTGCCCCTCCACTTCCGGGAAGTATCGGCGGGCGAAACGGGAGAGCCCCTCCCGCAACGCCGCATCCGGGTCGGGGGAATTTTCTGCCGAGGACGGGCGCCGGGGATACCGCCACGCGCCCATGAGCAGGCGGCCGTCCGGGAGAGAACAGGCGTACTCGTAGCCGTAGTCGGCATAACAGGGAGTGTCCAGTGACCGATCACCTTCTACCTGACCGGCCACCAGCAGGGCATGCCCCGGGCTCACCCATCGGGAAAGGGTTGGCTCCAGCGTCGGGGCGTATCCCCCCGCCGCCAGCACCACCGCGCCGCAGCGGACGGTCCGCCGATACGCCCACACCCGGATGTCGGCCCCCTCGGCCTCCAGGCCCTGGACCTCGGTGCCCGTGTGGACAGTAACTGGCGCGGAGGCCAGGAGCGCGCGGGTCAGGTCGGCCGCGTCCACCACCCCGTCGTCGGGGCGCTGCAGGGCGGCCAGAAACCCCCGTTGCAGCGGGTCGGTCCTGCTGAACCCGGCATCAAATCCGTCCTCCCGCAGGAGTTCCGCCGAGGCCCGCAGCGCCTCCGCTTCTTCTTCCGTCACTGCCAGAGCCAGACTTCCCGTCCGCTCCACCCGCACGCCCAGGTGAGCGGCCGCCTCCATCAGCCGCTCCCGCCCTTCCACGGAGAGTTCCCAGAGCGCCCGCGCCGCCTCCCGCCCGAAGAACCGGACGGCCCAGTGGTAGTGGCCCGGCACACCGGTCAGCAACAGGCCGGCGCTGCGGCCCGTGGCGCCGCCCGCCACCTGCTGGGCCTCCAGGACGGCCACCCGCAGGCCCTGTCGGGCCAGCCGGGCGGCCACGGCCGCCCCCACAATCCCCGCGCCCACCACGACCACATCGCATGCATCTGCCCGCTGCTCCGCGCCTTCCACCCCGTCCTCCTCCGGATGCGCCGACTGGGCGACTTTTCGCCCATTATACAGAGGTTACAGAGGGCTGTCAACTGGACAATCCGGCCCAAACGGATATAATACATCACACAAAGGCACAAATTCCTCACACAAAGACACAAAGACACAAAGACACAAAGATAAATAATAAAAAAAATTTCTTCTTTGTGTCTTTGTGTCTCCGTGTGAGATATGGAGCAAACGGGATGAGCCAATGCCCCAGTTGTGGACGGTTCGTCGGCCCGTATGAGGTGTGCCCCTACTGCGGCGCCCGGCAGGCCCCCCGCCTCTCCCTGCGCGCGGTGAAGTGGGGGGCCATCCTGCTGGCCACCGTCGGGCTGGCCCTGTTGTGGATCGCCGCCGCCCGCGCCCCCCTCCCCCACATCTCCATCCAGCAGGCCGCCGCCACCATGAACTTCGCCTACGTGGAGATTGCCGGGCAAGTCGTCCGCAGCCCCACCTACAACCCCGATTCCCGCTCCCTCTCCTTCACCGTGGACGACGGCACCGGCCAGATGCGCGTCTGGGCCTTCCGGGACGTGGTGGACAAACTGCGCGCCGCCGGACGCATCCCCGGCCTGGGAGACCGGGTCACCGTCGCCGGCACCCTCCGGGTCCGGGAAGAGGACGTCTCCCTCACCCTCAACGTCCCCGAACACCTGGAAATCGGGCGCGCGGCGGCTGAAGAGCGCGCCATCGGTTCCATCACCGCCGCCGATGCCCTCCGGCGGGTCCGGGTCCGGGGCCAGGTCTGGGACGTCCGCGAGCCCTACTCCGGCCTCACCCTCATCACCCTGCGGGACGCCACCGGCGCGGTGGACGTGGCCGTGGACGCCAGCCTCCGCCACCTGACCGGCGACTTCTCACCACCGGAAGTCGGCCAGTCCCTGGAAGTGACCGCCACCGTCTCCCTGTACCGGGATACCCCCCAACTGGTCCCGTCGTCGGTGGGGGACATCGTCCCGCTGGCGGAGACGGTCCCTGTCGCCGAGAGGCGGCCCATCGGCTCCCTCTCCGCCGCCGACGAGGGCCGCCTGGTGACCGTCCAGGGGACCGTCCGGCAGGCCGAACCGTTCTCCGCCGGTTACCGGATGACCCTGGATGACGGCACCGGTTCGGTGACCGTCCTGCTCTGGAACGACCTCTACCGCGCCCTGCCGGACCCCTCCTCCCTGCGGACGGACGCGCAACTGGAAGTGACCGGCGAAGTCGCCATTTACCGGAACACCCTGGAGATCATCCCCGTCCGCCCGCGCGATGTGGTCTTGTTGACGGGGCCCCCATCGGCCCGCGCGCTTTCTATCGGCGCGCTGGCGGATCAACCTCTCGGGGCGACGGTGACCGTAGAGGGCACAGTCATTGCGGCCGAATCCTTCCAGAACGGCTTCCGCCTCACCCTGGACGACGGCACCGGGCAGGTAGTCCTGCTCCTGTGGCTTTCGGCCTACGACCGACTCGCCGACCCCGCCCGATTGCAGACCGGCGTGCGGGTTCGGGCGACGGGCGAACTGGATGAGTATCGGGGCCAGCGGGAAGTGGTGCCGGCCCGGGGGAGCGACGTCATCATCACCCAGGCCGCGCCGGCCCCCGCGCAGCGGGACATCGCCTCCATCACCCCGGCCGATATGGGCGCCGTCGTGGCCGTAGAGGGAACCGTCACCCGCAGCGAACCCTTCTCCCAGGGCTACCGGGTCTGGATAGACGACGGTAGCGGGGAGATCATGCTCCTCCTCTGGGAGAACATTTACGGACGGGTGGCGGGCCGGGAACGCCTCACCGCCGGAGCGCGGGTGCGGGCCATCGGCGTCGTAGAGGAATATCGGGGGACCCTGGAAATCATCCCCCAACTCCCCGGCGACATAACCGTACAGTAGTTTTTTCTCACACAAAGACACAAAGACGCAAAGACACAAAGACGCAAAGACACAAAGAAGAATATTTTTATTTTTTTATCTTCGTGTCTCTCTTCTTTCGTGCAATTGGAAGGGGCCTATGATGAATTTTCTGCCAGGCGCTGGTAGAGCGAGGCCGAGAGCCCCAGGTACGCCAGGATTCGTTCCAGCAAACCGGAGAGCGGCGTGATATGCCACATCACCTGAGGCCCCATTTCAATCCGTGTGAGGGTAATCTCCGCCCGGGCAAACGCCTTCAGCAGGCGCACGCCCGTCGGCCGATCGGTGGTCCGCCGAGGCTGACCTTCGTACAGCCCGCTCAAGACCTCACCCGCCTGGGCCAGCCCACGCCGTACCTGGCTTTCTATCAACGTCAACAGCCGCAACGCCAGCGTCAGCAGGTGGGTCAGACCAATAATCTGGTCATCCCGCCGTACATACAACGGGCTGATGCCGATTGGACGATCCTTCACCAGATGAAAATCTCTTTCCAGACACCACCCACCCCGGTAGTGAACAACCGCCTGGGCCAGAGACATCTGGGTGACCGCCAGGTTGGTCACCTGGATGCGCCATCCCAGGCGATGTTTCCGTCGCTGAATCGCCTCTTCGTCCCGCCGGACTTCGGCAATGACGTAGCGCACGCGCACCTCCGTCCGGACGGGGCGCTTC
>JAPYWT010000150.1 GCA_028276215.1 Thermoflexus sp.
CGGGGAGGTCGCCCATAGAAGTCCCTCCAGTTTGGCTTTTTGACCATAGCCCATCAGCATGGGCTCATAGCCGCCTCCGCGGCCCGGAGAGAAGATGATTTTTCGCTGCGGCGGTTTCGCCGCCGCAGCGAAAAATATTTTTCTTTCGCTATCCGCCCCGCAGTTCCTTCAGTTTCGCCTCCCACTTGGCGTAGAGTTTCTGGTAGGTGGCCTCGGAGATGGCCCCGCTGGCCAACTGGGCATCCAGGTTGTCCAGCAGCGCCTGAACCTCCTCGGCTGTCTGCGGGGTCTTGGGGGCCGCTGGTGCCGCGGCAGCGGGTTCGGCGGGCTGGGCGGGCTTCTGCATAGCCTGGGCCATCATCTGGGCCATGGTGATGCCCATCGCCGCGCCGGCCCCCAGGCCGACCCCGGCGCCGGTCAGGCCGCCGGCACCGCCCTGCTGGGCCGCTTCCCGCATCCCCAGCGCCGCCTGGTACTTCAGGTAGGCGTCCATATCGCCGATGGCGCCCATCGCGGCCGCCTGGTCAATCGCCTTGGCCGTCTCCTCCGTCGGGCTGATGGATTCAATGTAGACGGACTTGAGGAGCAGCCCCCGCGCGGCGAAATCGGGCTCCGCTTTGGCCGTCACGCCCGCGGCCAGTTCCTCCACCATCGCCGGGATGTCCAGGATGGAGCGGCCCAACTCCCCCAGCAGGTCGGTCAGTTTGGTGATGATGATGCTGCGCAGGAACCGTTCAATGTCGGCCGTCCGGTAGAGCCGCTGCGCGCCGACAATCTGGTTGACGAAGAGTTGGGGGTCGCTGACCTGCATGGCGAACGTCCCGAACGCCCGCAGGCGGGCCATCCGCAGGACGGCATCCCGGATGGTGATGGGCTCCGGCGTCCCCCACTTCAGGTCCAGAAACTCCCTCGTGGAGACGAAGTAGACTTCCGCTTTGAAGGGAGTCTCGCCGGAGAACGCCTTGCCGATGAGGTTCACCAGCAGGGGGATGTTCGCCGTGGTGATGGTGTGCCGCCCCGGCCCGAAGACGTCCAGGGCCTTCCCGTCCCGGAAGAAAACGGCGGCCTGGCTCTCCCGGACGATGACCTGGGAGCCGATGCGGAAGTCCCCGGAGCCCTGTTCCGGAAAACGCCGGACGATGTCGCCGGCCATCTCGTCGGGCAGTTCAATGATGTCAAAGATTCTTGCCATTGTTCCTCCTCTCACGCTTCACGTTTCACGCTTTACGCCTACTGGCTGGGCTGGGTGCCCAGGATGATCTCTTCCCGCATGCTGAAGGTATCGTTGGCCTCCGCGCAGATGCTCTGGACGGCGCGCAGCGCGTCGGCCAGCCCCTCACCGCTGGGAATGGCGGTCTCCAGGGTATCCAGCGCCGCCGAGAGTCGGTCCCCGTACTCCAGGAGTTGGTGGTCAAAGTCGTAGAGGCGGTCCAGTTCCTCCTCCCGGATGCGGGTGGCGTCAAAGAGGCCGCTGTAGCCATAGGTGGCCCGCCGGACCCGGTCTATGAAGGTCTGGAGTTGGGTGACCGCCACGCCCAGGTCGTCCAGGTATTCCAGGCGTCCGGCGCTGATGAGTTGCCGCTGGAGGCCCTGCATTCGGCGGCGCTGGGCTTCCATCCGGGTGACCACCGCCTGGCGCAGGAGTTTGTCGGACTCCCGGCGCATTTCCTTTTCTTTGTAGCCCTTGTATCCGGGGATCTGGCCCAGCAACTTCTCCAGCCCGGTGCGGGCATCGCTGACTCGCTTGTACAGGTCGGTCATGGTCTACTATCTCCTTTCATTGACAATGTTTAATGTGGTACGGTCGCGACTATGATGCCGCCTAACAGCGCTGTCCCCTATTTCATCATCCAGCCTTTCCGGCCCAACCCGCATCCATATGGGATCGCCGTCGCTTTAGGCCTGCGTTCGTGCCTTTCTTCTGCTAAACATCATCAAGCTCAAATAGTGGCCGTTGAGCCAGAAAGGCCCCGATACGCTGGTTTGACAGTGCCACATAGTCAGGGTTAATATCGTAGCCTACAAAAGCGCGACCTGTTTTTAGAGCTGCTATCGCTGTCGTGCCGCTGCCGATGAACGGGTCAAGAACTACTTCACCTTCAAAAGTGTAAAGCTGAATGAGCCGATACGGCAATTCTACAGGAAAGGGTGCAGGATGACCAACCTTGGTGGCTGGTTCAGCGGGAAATCGCCAGACACTTTTGGTAAACTCAAGAAATTCGTCACGGCTTATGGTTGGTGTGCGCCCAAAAGGATTGGGGCGAGAGAAATTTTGCTTGCAGAAGACAAGAATGTATTCGTGGGTATCCCGTAGCGTGGGGTTTTGGGGCGAGCACCAACTCCCCCAAGCCGTTGACGGACTGGCGCTGGATGCTTTATCCCAAATGATTTCCCCCCTCATCAAAAAACCCAATTCCAACATATCTTGTATGACGAAGGCATGGAGAGGCAAATAGGGACGACGTCCCAAATTTGCCAGGTTGATGCAAGCCCGTCCTCCCGGCACCAGCACCCGATAGACTTCAGCCATAACCCGCTTCAGGAAGGCACGATATTCGTCCAGAGTCAGGTTATCATCGTACTCCTTGCCCACATTGTAGGGGGGCGATGTAACCATTAAGTGAACGGAGCAATCGGGCAACTCCTCCATCCGCTCGGAACTCTTACAGAAAATCTGGTTGACGCAATCTGGTGGTAGGGGCATTTCCCGGTAAGCCACGGGCTTTTCCTTTGGCAATCCCTCATAAAGCCGACGGCTGTAGAAAGGTGTGGAATCATGAGCAATACGGGCCGGGATACCAAAGGAACTTGTGGTCGTTTTCCGCCGCCGATTTTCCGCCATCCTCAAAGCACCTCCCTGAGGGCTTCTAAGAAACAGCGCGCTTTGTCCAGAGGGGCACTTTCTCGCGACGCCGTCTCAAGCAACTTCCCCAGTTGTTCCAGAGGGAGATAGCCACTGAAAAATTGCGACCGTTGTGCCAACCAAGAAGACAAAGTCGTATATGCTTCATCAGGGCTATCCCATCGCACGAACCCTTCAAATTTAGTCCGCTTCAGGCTATCTTTCCCCTCTAAAGGTTGGGGATTAACAGAGATGAAACCTTGCATAATACCTATACGCTTACACCCGTCAATCTGAGTTTGATAATCGTCAGGGATGGGGGTATTACAAAGAACGAAGAAAGCCCCGCCAAAACCTTTGCCGCGTACTTCTATGGCTTTGCCTAAGGCCTTCAGTACTGTGTCACTTCGCTGCACACTGGGACGTCCTTGGTGTGTTTGGAAATTGCCTGCGCAAACAATTTCGCCCGACGCTGGCTTCCATTCCCAGTTCCAGGCTATGGACATCTTGACTTCTATAATGGCGATAACGGCTTTAGGGTCAACCCTTTGAGACTTCTGTGGGGTTCGGCAAATGATCAGGTCAGCGGCTCGCTGTCCGAAAAGTCCCCATTCTCGTATAATGGCCCCTCGCACTACATAAAGGCCCAATTTCTCCACAATGGGCCTCAAAAACTTTTCCGCCCACTTTTCTGTGAACTCGCCAACCCATGGGTTGCGAGCTTGCATAACCTGGCCTTCCCCTTTGACTCTTTTGGGTAGGTAGAAAAAGCGTCTGTCCCCCACACGGTAGAAAAGTTGCTCTGGTTTAGCCTTATGCTCGTTAAATACCCATGAGAAAAACTCCCTTTCTGCTTCCTTTGTCCACATTCGCCTTCACTCCCTCTGCTTCTTTTGCATATGTGGTGGGGAACTCTTACAGCGGCACCCGGTTTGACAATACGGCTCTGATTTTCAACGATTGCGCTCTCTCACGTCTGAGTAGAAACCTCATCCAGCCACCACCTCTGCCAGGGGAATGATCCTCTCTTCCATCATCCAGGCGGCATATCCGAGGGCCTGATAGATGTCCTCCGGCTCCAGTTCGGGCCACTCCCGCAGAATATCCTCTATGCTCATCCCCGAACTCAGGTAACTGAGAATAGAGGCCACGGGAATCCTCAGCCCACGGATGCACGGTTTACCAAAGCATTTATCCGGGTTCAAGGTAATCCGGTCAAACCGGTAGTGGCGAATCTCCATACTCCCCCCTACAAAAATATCTCCGTCCCGCAGTACGGGCATCGGACCACGCCCTTGCCCGCCAGTTCCAGTTCGCCTCCACAGTGGGGGCACTTGTTGGTGCGCATCTGCGCCGCATCCACGGAGATGAGATCGCCCTGATCCCAGTTGATGTAGCCGGTAAAGAGCCCTTTGTTGACCAGGTCGTAGACCCACTCCTTGACGGTGTCCCGGCTGACCCGGAGTTCCAGGGCGGCCTCGGCGATGTTGACCCGTCCCTGGGAGCGCACCATGCCCAGCAGTTTCTTCTGCTGCTCCACGACGGCCAGTTCCCGCGCCTCCTGCTGGGCCCGGAAGAGGATAAACGCCCCCACCGCGGCCATCGGAGCCCCTAACAGGGCCCCGAAGACCGCGCCCAGCACTCGCCCGCCCGTGGTCTGCGCGGAGGTCAGGCTGACCGCCGCAATGAGCAGGCAGAGGACAATGCCTCCGATTATGAGGATAACCCCCAACGTGCGTCCGGTATTCATAGAACTTCTCCTTCTCCTTTCATCACAATGGTAAATACAAGGCCTGATCCTGGAACTCCTCCGCAATCACCTCCCCTATGCTGACCCCCGGGCGCAGCCAGAAAACTCCCGGTACATGCCGGCCAGCCTCAAAATGGGCCTTCAGGTACCCAGGAAGAGTACGCCGGTTCTCTGTAACCAGGATATAGCCGTTCTCCTCAATCCAGACCAGGATGTCGGGATCGGAAGTCCCGGCCGGCGGTGCCCCGGGGTCGCCTACAGCCAGTACCTCAATACGGAAATCCCGCCGTAGCAACTGGCGCTGGACAGCCCGGGGAATATGCTCGTCCAGCAAGTATCGGGGCCGGGCCATCAGACCACAACCGAAGTGGGATGTCCGATCGGCGCTTCCTGCAAAGATCGGCGCTGTTCAGCCATACGTCTCCTCAAGTCCTGCACAAACGGAGAGGGGTGCCGCTGTTGCTCCATCCAGGCCTCCTCCCCCAGTTGCCAGCATTCTCGCAGGTACTGGTTAATCCGATCGGTGTTTTGCAGGTAGTATAAAATCGCCGCGTGAACCTGCTCCAGAGAAAGAGTTGGATACCGGAGTACAATCTCCTCCGGGCCAGCGCCCAGCAGATAATCCCGCAGGACAATTTCCAGCCCCACTCGCGTGCCCTTTATGCGAATCTCGCCAGAATCCAGGAACTCAAAATACTCCTGAAGCACCTTTCACCTCCGAAACCTGTGCTGTGAGTCCAAATCCATCTCGGGCCGCGACGGGCCAGCGGTTTATCCAAATCCGCCGCCACCGCCTCCGCCGCCGCCACCGCCTCCGCCGCCGCCACCAAAGCCACCGCTCCAGCCCCCACCACGGGAGGAGGACGGGCGGCTGACGAAGACGCTGCCCGCCGTATCCAGCATGGAGCTCAGCCCGCGCGAGAAGGCGTCCAGCGAGGCCCCCAGCCCCCGGCTCATGCTGTCCAGCGACGGCAGCCCGCCCGGCGCGCCCGTGGGCGCCGGCGCAGCCAGCCCATGCCCGCCCGCCGCGGAGGGGCGGCCCCCGTAGTAGACCGGGGACGGGATGTACCAGACCGGCATCGGCGTCCCTTCCACCCGGGTGAACCGGTTGACCCATGTCCGGTCCACGCCGAACGCAACCGCGTACGGGAGGTACTTCTCAAACTGGTCCGTGGCCTCCCGAACGTCGGTGTACTTCTCCATTTCCTCCAGGTAGCGCTTGAACGCCCGCCAGCGGGCCGCCTCCTCCGCCCCCTTCCGGGTCTTGGCCGGCATGTGCTGTCCAACGACGATCATGGCCACCGCCGTCACCCCAAGACCAAGGAGAGGACAAACCGCCGCGCCAGCGTTCTGCAGAACATCAGCGGCAATCCCACAGAAACCGAGGACTCCTAAAAGGATCAGCGCCACGACACCCACACCCTTGTAAGTGGAGCGAACATCCTCCGGCGAGGTCCGGAAGTAGCCCCGCTGTACCAGTTGTTCGTAAATCCCTTTCTGAATTTCGGGAACGGCCGTGTAGAACTTGTTCTTCAAATCGGCCAGATGACGCTCCCCTTTCCGACCGAACAATTCGGAGAGCAACTTTTTCTCGTAGGGGAGCAAATCGTCGTCCGGTTTGTCCGTCCGCCGGAAAATGAAATCCGACGAGGTGGTCAGCATCCCGCGCCTGGCCCGTTCCTCAATCTGCAGGTATCCCCGCCGGGCCAGGTCCACCAGGGTGGCCAGGATGTCCCGCATATCCGCCACTTCGTCCACCAGCGCGCCCGCCACCCCCGGCGGCGCATCCGACGGCGGCTCCGTCAAATAGTCCGTGGG
>JAPYWT010000151.1 GCA_028276215.1 Thermoflexus sp.
TTGTTCCTTCTACAGGTCTGCGGCGCCGACCGGAGTGGCTGCGGGTGCCTCCCCGGGACGGGCCGGAATATCATCGCCTCAAGCGGCTGATGCGGACCCAGCGCCTGCATACGGTCTGCGAGGAGGCCAACTGCCCCAACATCGGGCGGTGCTGGGAGGAGCGCACGGCCACGTTTCTCATCTTGGGGGATACCTGCACCCGGGCCTGTCGCTTCTGCAACGTCCGCAGCGGACACCCCGCGCCGCCCGACCCGGACGAGCCCCGGCGGGTGGCGGAGACGGTGGCCGCCATGGGCCTCTCCCACGCCGTCATCACTTCGGTCACCCGGGACGATCTCCCCGACGGCGGCGCCTCGGCCTTCGCTGAGGTCATCCGGCAGATTCGCGCCCGGATTCCCGAATGCACCGTAGAAGTGCTGATCCCCGACTTCCAGGGCGACCCGGAGTCGCTGCGGGTGGTGATGGACGCCCGCCCCGACGTCCTGAACCACAATGTGGAGACGGTCCCCCGGCTCTTCCCGCGTGTCCAGCCCCGCAACCGCTACGAGTGGTCGCTGGCGGTGCTGGAGAATGCCCGCCGGCTGGCTCCCGACGTCCTGACCAAGAGCGGCGTCATGGTCGGGCTGGGGGAGACTGCCGATGAGGTGCTGGCGGTGATGGCTGACCTGCGCGGGGTGGGGGTGGACATCCTGACCATCGGCCAGTACCTTCAGCCGACCCGCCGTCACCTGCCCATTGACCGCTACTACACCCCGGAAGAGTTTGAGGAGTTCCGGCGACGCGGGCTGGAAATGGGCTTCCGCTGGGTGGAGAGCGGCCCGCTGGTGCGCAGTTCGTTCCACGCGGCGCATCAGGTGAAGGCATTGGGTCTGCTGGTGGGAAAGGAGGGATAATGAGCGCGGTTCAATCAAGACCAATCTTGCTGAAGGAACTGGAGCGTCGCCTGCGCACTCTCTCTCTGGAACGGCTTCGGGTTGCCAGCGACTTTCTGGCCTATCTGGAGGACAGGGAAAGCGCTGAAGCAACAGAAGAACTTCTCCAAATTGCTGGATTTGAGGAGGCATTGGCGCAGGCGCTTCAGCAGGTGGAAAGCGGCGAAATTGTTCGCTTTGAGGACATCCGGCGCAATGTATGAGATTTTCCTGTCCAAAGAGGCCCATCGTGTTTATGAGAGAGCCTCTCCCGACCTGGTTCGCAGGTTTAATCGCTGTTTTCAGCACCTGGAACAGAATCCATATGAGCATCCTAACATTAAGCGATTGAAAGGGCCTCTCTCTGGATACTTTCGGTACCGAGTTGGCGATTGGCGTATCATTTATCAGGTTAATGAGCAGGAGCATAAAGTTGTTGTGCTCCTTATAGTGCATCGGAGTCAGGCATACCGGTAGAGGAGTAAGTTATCATGGATTTCTTTACCGTCAGCGAACTCCCCGCTACCGAAGTGATGCCCGGCGTCCTGCGCCGGGTGGTCTATCTGGAGCACGCGATGGTCACCTTCTTTGAGTTTGCCCCCGGCAGCGTGCTCCCCGAGCATGCCCACCCCCACGAGCAGATCACCTACGTCGTCCGGGGCGCGCTGGAGTTCACCCTGGGTGACCAGACCCGCATCCTGCGCGCCGGGGACGGAGTCTGCGTCCCCTCCGGCGTGCCCCATAAAGCCGTCGTCCTGGATGAACCGACGTTCGTCCTGGACGCCTGGCATCCGCAGCGGGAGGATTATCGCTGATTTTCATCGCAGAGAGCGCGGGGAACGCAGAGGGGGAAAGATTATCCTGTATCTTGCATCCTGCATCCCGCATCCCGCACCCTGTGCTCTCCGCGCCCTTTGCGGTTAGGAATCTCTGAAGGAGGCACTCATGCCCGTCGGCGCATTCACCTTCGTCCTGCACAGCCACCTGCCCTACTGCCGCATGGCCGGCCGCTGGCCCCACGGCGAGGAGTGGATTCACGAGGCCATGGCCGAGACCTACATCCCCCTCCTCAACGCCCTGACCGACCTCCACGAGGAGGGGCTGCCGGTCCGCCTCACCCTGGGGCTCACCCCCATCCTCTGCGAGCAACTGGCGGACCCCCTGGTCAAGGACCACTTTGAGGCCTACGTGGAGGAGCGGATTCGGGCCGCCGAGGCGGACATCCCCCGTTTCCAGGAGGAAGAGAACCCCCATGCGGCGTACCTGGCTTCCTTCTACCGGGACTGGTACTCCGGCCTCCTGGACTCTTTCCGTCACCGGTACGGACGGGACCTGCTGGGCGGTTTCCGGCGCCTTCAGGACGCGGGGGTGATAGAAGTCATCACCTCCGCCGCCACCCACGGCTACCTCCCCCTCCTGGGCACCGACGCGGCGATTCGCGGCCAACTGAAGGCCGGCATCGCCTCCTACCGCCGTCACTTCGGGCGGGCCCCGCGGGCCATCTGGCTCCCGGAGTGTGCCTACCGCCCCGCCTACATTGCCCCCGACGGCACCGTCCGCGCCGGGATAGAGACGTTGCTGGCCGAGGAGGGGCTGGGTTGCTTCTTCGTGGAGACCCATGCCATTGAGGGAGGGCGTCCGGTGGGGAAGGCGGCGGGGGAGGCCATCGGCCCCTACGGCGCCATCGTCCGCCGCTACGTCCTCCCGCTGGAGAAACTGGCCGCGCCCCAGCAGCCCCGCAGCACCTATCGGCCCTACTACGTGGTCAACACCACCCCGGGGGTGGTGAGCGAGCACTCCGGGGTGGCCGCCATCGGCCGCAACAACCGCACCGGCATGCAGGTCTGGTCCGCCGACTGGGGCTACCCCGGCGACTTTGACTACCGGGAGTTCCACAAGAAAGACCACCGCTCCGGCCTCCAGTACTGGCGGGTCACCGGCGCGCGGGTGGACCTGGCCTTCAAGGACTGGTACCACCCCGACTGGGCGCAGTACAAAGTTGGGGAGCACGCCCGCCACTTCGTCTGGCTGGTGGCCGACCTGCTGGAGCAGTACCACGCCGGGACGGGCCAGGTCGGCCTGATCGCCTCCAACTACGACACCGAACTCTTCGGCCACTGGTGGTTTGAGGGGGTGGACTGGATTCGGGAAGTGCTGCGGTTGCTGGCCCGCTCCGACCGGGTGGCGCTGATGACGGCCAGCCAGTACCTGGAAGCGTACCCGCCCGAAGAGGTGCTGGCGATTCCCGAGAGTTCCTGGGGCCTGGGCGGCGGCCACTGGACCTGGGACAACCCGGAGACCCACTGGATGTGGACGCCCATTCACGAATGCGAAGCGCGGATGAGCCGGACCGCGCGGGAAAAGGCGGAGAGCGCCACCCCCGATGAGGCCTTCGTCCTCAACCAGGCGGCGCGGGAACTCCTGCTCCTGGAGGCCTCAGACTGGCCCTTCCTGGTCACCACCGGGCAGGCGCGCGAGTATGCCGTCCAGCGCTTCACCGCGCACGTGGAGCGGTTTGAGGAACTGATGTCCAGCGTAGAGGCCGGCCGCCCCGACCGTGCCCTGGCCGAAGAACTGTGGGAACTGGACAAAGTCTTCCCGGATGTGGATTTCCGGTGGTGGGGCGGGTATTGTTCCTGACCAGAGGAGGCAAAAGCGATGAGCGTCCTTTACGTACACCCGGTTCAGAAATCAGGCGAGTTGTTATCCCTTGTCCGCTCTGCTGTTGAAAGTGAAATCACGCGGCTTGAACTGGCTCTGGAACGGGCGGAACAGCGCTTACGGGCATTTGAGGAGAGGTATGGTGTAACTTCCGAATATTTCATTTCCACTATGGTGGCTGAGGACCTTCAGGGAGGAGATGACGAATACGTGCAGTGGGCGGGCGAGTATCGGCTGGCCCAGCGACTCCGGGAGAAGTTGCACCGACTCCGGGAGATCAGGATGCAGATCATCGGCTGATTTTCAGGTATGACAATGCTCGTCACCGGTCGCAACGCGCCAGGGAGCACAAACATGTCGCAGATCAAGCCGTAGATGCTCCCGCTCCGACCCTGGAAGCGGTGCTGCTGGAAATAACCTTCATTCGGGGATGGGTATGATACCAGGGCTGGTGTGCGGCCTGAGTGAGGCGGGCCTGAGCCTTGAATAGACTTCATCGGAAATAGGACGTTGTAAATCTCTGCGACCTCTGCATTCTCTGGGATGAAAAAACGGAGACCCAACCATGAGCGACAAAGGGCTGAAAATCCTCTTCCTGGCGGCCGAAGCGGTGCCGTTTGCCAAAGTGGGCGGTCTGGCGGACGTCGCCGGGGCGCTCCCCAAAGCGCTCCGCGCCCTGGGCCACGATGTCCGCCTGATGATCCCCCGCTACGGCTCCATCCGCTCCGACCAGTTCCGCTTTGAACGGGTGGGCAGACCGTTCCCCGTGCCCGTCGGGCCGGGCGAGGAGATGGTCCACATGGTCACCACGACGGTGGACGACCTCCCCGTCTACCTGCTCTGGGATGAAAAGTTCTTCTCCCCGCGCGACCGTATCTACGGCTTTGACGACGACCCCCAGCGGTTCACTTTCTTCAGCCGGGCCGTCGTCGCCTCCCTGCCGGTCATGGGCTGGATTCCGGATATTATCCACGCCAACGACTGGCATACGGCCCCCGTCCCCACCTGGATGGCCTACGAGGGCCGCTACATGCGGGAGTACCGCCATATCGCGTCGGTCTTCACCATCCACAACATTGCCTACCAGGGGGCCTGCGGACGGCTCATCCTCACCTTCGCGCGGATGGAATACGTGAAGCACCTGGACGTGGAACCGGCAGGGCAGGTGAACTGGATGGCACAGGGGATTGCCAGCGCGGACCTGGTCACCACCGTCAGCCCCCAGTACGCGCGGGACATCCTGGAGACGGAGGCCGGGGCGGGCCTCTCGCCGCTGCTGCGACGGCGGCAGGACCGCCTCGTCGGCATCCTCAACGGCATTGACACCGACTACTGGAATCCCGCCACCGATCCCTACCTGCGGCAGCCGTACGACCTGAGCCGCCTGCGGATGCGGGCCGTCAACAAGGCCGCCCTTCAGCAGGAAGCCCGCCTGCCAGCCCGCCCGGAGACCCCGCTGATCGGCATGGTCACCCGCCTGGACGCCATCAAGGGCATAGACCTGCTGGGGCCGGTCCTGGAGCAACTCCTCCAGGGCGATGTACAATTCGTCCTCCTGGGCACTGGCGACCCGGAGTACCACCAGATGATGGAATCCCTCCAGGCCCGTTTTCCGGACAAAGTGCGGGTCTTCCTGCGGTTTGACGAACCCCTGGCCCATCGCATCTACGCCGGATGCGACCTCTTCCTGATGCCTTCCCGCTTTGAGCCCTGCGGTCTGGGGCAGATGATTGCCATGCACTACGGCGCCATCCCCGTTGTCCACAAGACGGGCGGCCTGGCGGACACTGTCCTGGATTACCACGAACGGCCCGACCGGGCCACCGGTTTCGTCTTTGATGCCTACACCCCCGAGGCTTGTGTGGACGCGCTGGAGCGCGCGCTGCGGGTCTATCGGGACCGCGAGGCCTGGGCCGCCATCCAGACCCGGGGGATGAAGGCCGATTTCTCCTGGAAGGGGTCGGCGCAGAAATACGTGGAGGTCTACCGGAGAGCACTCCAAATCCATGGCGCCATATAATTGGTCTTTTTTGCCACGACAAAAACCGTTTCATTAAAACCACGAAGGATACGAAGGCCGCACAAAGGGCACGAAGGATAATATTTTATCCCTTTGTGTCCTTTGTGCGTACTTTGTGCCCTTTGTGGTAGGTAATTGCCTCAATTCGTGGCAGATTCTGATCATTTGTCCGCCAACTCGGAAAGGTCAACCGGATGCTGAACCTCTCCCTGGTCATCCACAACCACCAGCCAGTGGGCAACTTTGACTTCGTCTTCGCCACGGCGACGGAGCGGGCTTACGACCCCATCCTGGGCCTCCTGGAGCGCCATCCGGCGGTCCGCCTTTCCCTCCACTACACCGGCCCCCTCTGGGACTGGCTCCTGGCCCACCGGCCCGACCACGTAGAACGGCTGCGCGCGCTGGTGGCGCGCGGGCAGGTGGAACTTCTCACCGGCGCCTACTACGAGCCCATCCTGGTCTCCATCCCGGATGCCGACAAAGTGGGCCAGATTCGCCGCATGACCGGGTTCCTCCGCCAGACCTTCGGCGTGGAGCCCACGGGGATGTGGCTGGCGGAGCGGGTCTGGGAGCCCCACCTCCCCCGACCCCTGGCCGAGGCGGGAGTCCGCTACACCCTGCTGGACGACACCCCCTTCAAAATGGCCGGCCTCACCGACGACGACCTCTTCGGCCCCTACGTCACCGAGGAGCAGGGGCATACGGTCACCGTCTTCGGCAACGTGATGTACCTCCGCTACGCCATCCCCTGGCATCCGGTGGAGGAGGTGATGGACTGGTT
>JAPYWT010000152.1 GCA_028276215.1 Thermoflexus sp.
CGGCCCGTGGCCGCCCACTACGACGAGACGGAGGAGATGCCCTGGCCCGTGCTGGAGAAGGCGGCGCGGGTCGGGCTGACCTCTTTCCAGTATCCGGAGGAATACGGCGGAGGCGGGATGACCAGCGCCCTGGTCGCCTGTCTGGTGGCGGAGGAACTGGCCTGGGGATGCCTGGGCATCGCCACGGCCATCGCCGGGGCCGGGCTGGCGGCAGTGCCCATCATGCTGGCGGGGACGCCGGAGCAGAAGGCCCGTTATCTCCCCCGCTTCTGCAACAGCGTCTACCTGGGCTCCTTCGCCCTCACCGAACCGGAGGCCGGGTCGGACGCGGCGTCTATCCGGACCACCGCCGTCCGCAAGGGCGACCGGTACGTCCTGAACGGTCAGAAACGGTTCATCACCCACGGCGGCATCGCTGACCTCTACGTCATCTTCGCCACCGTGGCGCCGGGGACGGGCCATCGGGGCATCACCGCCTTCATCGTGGAGAAGGATACGCCGGGCCTCTCGGCGGGGAAGAAGGAGAAGAAGATGGGGATGCGCGCGTCCCACACCGGCGACGTCATTCTGGAGGACGTGGAGGTGCCGGTGGAGAACCGCCTTGGGGAGGAGGGGCAGGGCTTCTACATCGCCATGCAGTCCTTTGAGCACACCCGACCGATGGTGGCGGCGATGGCGGTAGGGGTGGCCCGGGCGGCCTACGAATACGCGCTCCAGTACGCCCGGGAGCGGGTGCAGTTCGGCAAGCCCATCATCACCAAGCAGGCCATCCGGTTCCTGCTGGCGGATATGGCCACAGAGATAGACGCGGCGCGCCTTCTGGCCTGGCGGGCGGCGTGGATGGTGGACCAGGGGATACCGGCGAACATCCAGGCCAGCATGGCCAAGGCCTTCGCCGCCGACGCCGCGATGCGCATCACCACCGACGCGGTGCAGATTCTGGGCGGGTACGGCTACATGCGGGAGTACCCGGTGGAGAAGTGGATGCGGGACGCCAAAATCCTGCAGATTGTGGAGGGGACCAGTCAGATTCAGCGGGTGGTCATCTCCCAGATGCTGGCGATGGGGATGGAGTAACCCAGGGGGTGGGGTTGCGGCGGCGGCCCGATGGGCCGCCGCCATTTATACTACCCGCCCGTCCCGCAGGCGGAGGATGCAGGATTTGCGCTTTTGGGAAACTGGTCTATATTTGTAGGCGGGATCAGGAGATGGCACTCCAAATCCGGCCCGCTCAACCCGAAGATGTCCCCGCGCTGGCCGCGCTGGCGGGGCAGTTGGGCTACCCCACCACACCCGAAGGGATGGCCGCGCGCCTGCAGGCGCTGGCGGAGGACGACCGCCACGCGGTGTTCGTCGCGGTGGAGGCAGACGGCCAGGTCGTGGGCTGGATTCACGTCTACCTCTGCCTGCAGGTCATTGCTGACCGGGAGGCGGAGATTGGCGGGTTGGTGGTGGATGAAATGCACCGCTCCCGGGGGGTTGGCGCCCGGCTGGTCCGGGAAGCGGAGGACTGGGCCCGGGCGCGCGGTTGCGGAGGGATGACTGTCCGGACGAACGTGGTGCGGGAGCGCGTCCACGCCTTCTATCGCCGTCTGGGGTTCCGGGAGGTCAAAGTCCAGCGGGTGTTCTACAAGTCCCTTCAGGAGGAGCGATGAAACTTCCTCACCCTTTCCTCTGGCTCACTGAATCCGGGCAATCCCGCGTCTTCGTTGTTGCCGCTATTCTGGCTCTCCTGACGATGGCCTCTTTGCAGGTGCTGGATGCTCCTCTGAAAACGGCGACCGCGCCCGGCGGCATCATCTCCTACGAGTTCGCCCGCGACCTGGAGGGGGCGCGCCGGATTCTGGGCTCCTGGGGGCCCGAGGCCCGGGTCTACGCCGGGCTCAGCCTGGGCCTGGACTACCTGTTTATGGTCTCCTACGCCGGCGCGCTGGGGCTGGGATGTGTGCTGGTGGCGCGCCGTCTGGGCCGGTGGAGTCGGGGGCTGGCCGCGCTGGGGGTGGTGCTCTCCTGGGGGCAGTGGCTGGCCGCACTGCTGGACGTGACGGAGAACTACGCCCTCATCCGCCTGCTCCTGGGGTCAGCGCGGGCTCTGTGGCCTGCCCTGGCCTCCGGCTGTGCCCTGACCAAGTTTCTCCTGGTGGGCGCGGGGATTCTGTTCATCGGGGTGGGAGGCATTCTTTCTCTGCTGAGAAGGGGCACGGGCCGGAGCGGATAAGCGCGGAGATGTAGCGCAGGCCGCCAGGCCTGTTAACGCAGGCTAACAGCCTGCGCCACCAAGTGCCCAGTGGTGCTAACATTTGGAACAGTGTAGCGCAGGCCGCCAGACCTGTGGAGTGAAGAAGAGGGGGCGGCGGCTTCGCCGCCGCCCCCCAAACCCCCATGATCTCCCACCTCTCCTGAAGTTTGGCTTTTTGGGAAAGGGAGGGGAAAAGAAGATTTTGAACCCGCCTCTGGCGGGCCAACGGGAATAAAAAGAATATATTTTTCATTGCGGCGGCAAAGCCGCCGCAATGAAAAATATATTTCATTTATCTCCGTGGGTGAAAAGGCCAAACTTGAGAGGAGGGGGCTGGGGGGAGGGGTGAGGTAAGCAGTTACCCCGGCAGAACGAAAGGAGGAGAGATGAAGGTCATCGTTCTCGGCGGTGCGGGGGATATGGGCAGCCAGACGGTGGAGACGCTGGCCCGCTGCCCCGACGTCCGGCAGATCACGATTGCCGACCGGAACGTCGCCGGAGCGGAGGCGCTGGCCCGCCGCCTGGCAGGAGTCGGGCCCGAGATTGTCGTCCGACCGATGGACGCGCGGAACCCCGCCGACGTGGTGGAGGCCATGCGCGGGCACGATGTCGCCGCGTCCGCCCTGGGGCCGTTCTACCGTTTTGAGTCGCCGCTGGTCCGGGCCGCCATAGAGGCCGGAGTGGACTACGTCAGCATTTGCGACGACTGGATTGCCGCGAAGCAGGTCATAGAGGAACTGGACGCCCCGGCCCGCCAGCACGGTCGCCGCATCGTCATCGGGCTGGGCACCAGTCCCGGGCTCTCCAATCTGGCGGCGGCGTACCTGGCCCGCCAGATGGACCGGCCCCTTCGGGTGACGATCATTGTCTACCAGCCGCCCGAATCCGGGCACGGGATGGCCGTTCTTCAGCACGTCCTGTTCATCTACGGCGGACCGGCGCCCGTCTGGCGGAACGGGCAGTTGGAGATGGTCCGGGCCGGGCGGATTGTCCGCGAGGTGGAGTTGCCGATGGTCGGTCGGATGCGGGTCTGGAACGCCGGCCACGCGGAGCCGGTGACGCTCCCGCGCCACTTCCCCAGCCTGGAAGAGGTGACGTATCTGATGTCGGTGGGGGCGTGGACGCGTCTCTTCCTCTGGCTGGGCCGGTTGCGCCTGACCGCCACGCCGGAGCGGATTGACCGGGTGGCCAACGTCCTGGCCCGCCTGCTCCCGACGCCGAAGGAGGGGGCGCCGGAGCCGCCCGGCGCGCTGCGGGTGGATGTGGAAGGGGTTCAGGGCGGTCAGCCTGTCCACCGGACCCTCTGCGGGGTCGGGCAGATGCGCCCGGCGACGGGGGTGCCGCTGGCGCTGGGGGCCCTGATGCTGGCCCGGGGCCAGGTCCTGGTGACCGAAGGGGGCGTCTACGGGCCGGAGGCGGTTATAGACCCGGTGGCGCTCCTGCGCGGCCTGCGGGAGGAGACCGGCCTGCAGGCCTACACCGACGTGGGGATGACCCAACCGCTGGAGGTGTGAACTACTGCGGAGAACGCAGAGGCGTTCGCCCCCGTCTATAAAGCGGTTATTTCGGGGACTTGTTCATCCTCGTATTTTTCAATCAGCACGCCGATGACTTCCATTAGTGAAGCCAGAGGATGGCTCTCGTCCTCGCCCACAATGTCAATCAAAGCGTCCAGCAGTCTGACCAGCCGTTGATATTCGGATTCGGTGTGGGGGACGAAAACCAGCGGGGCCAGCGCTGGCCAGACCCGTTCGGCCGTTTGAACTTCTGTGACCATGGTTACTCCTTCCATTTGCCCTTATCGTACTCATCGTGAGTCAGTACGGCGCGGATATAGACTTTTTGTCTATTGTAATGGATGGCTGCAATCAGGCGTGCCTTGCCACCCCCGATGTTGAAAACGGTTAAACGGCCCACCTGGTCAGCACTGGGAAAGGTGGCCCGCAGTTCTGCAAAGGACCGAAACTGTCCTGATTTCATCAATCTGTACCAGCGTTGAAGGGCTGGCTTCGTATCGGGATATTTTTCCGCAAATTCGTTCAGACGTTTGCGAGTGATGATGTGCATTGACCCAGTCGCCGTGCAGATGGTGGCACTTCGGCAGATTGTATTATACTTCGGCCCTTGGGGGCGTCAAGTTGCAAAATGATCCCAACCAATCTCTCCGGGAGGTAAAAGTTGGACGAATTATCCCTTCACGGCAAAGTCGCGCTGATTACCGGCGCGTCGCGCGGCATCGGGCGGGCCATCGCGCTCCGCCTGGCCCGCGCGGGGGCCAGAGTCGTCGTCTCCAGCCGCAAACGGGAGAACGTCGGGCCGGTGGCGGAGGAAATCCGCGCCGCTGGCGGCGAGGCGCTGGCCGTAGAGGCCCACGTCGGGCAGACCGAACAGGTGGAGGCACTGGTCGCCCGGACCCTGGAGGCCTTCGGCCGGATAGACATCGCCGTCAACAACGCGGCCACCAACCCCCACTTCGGCCCCATTCTCTCCGCCGACGAGGGCCAGTGGGATAAAATCCTGGATACCAACGTGAAGGCCGCCTTCCGGGTGGCGAAGGCCGTGGCGCCCCATATGCAGGCCCAGGGCGGTGGCAAAATCATCAACATCGCATCGGTGGCCGGCCTGCGGCCCTCGCCCGCGATGGGCGTCTACTCCGTCTCCAAAGCCGCGCTCATCATGCTGACCCAGGTGCTGGCGGTGGAACTGGCGCCCGCCAACATCCAGGTCAACGCCATCGCGCCCGGCGTCATCAAAACCCGCTTCAGCCAGGTCCTCTGGCAGACGCCCGCCCTGGCCGAACCCATTCTCAAGGCCACGCCGCTGGGCCGCTTCGGCGAGCCGGAGGACGTCGCCGGGGTGGCCCTCTTCCTGGCCTCGTCCGCGTCCGACTACATCACCGGCGCGGTCTTCGTTGTGGACGGCGGGATGAACATCGCCTCGGCCCTGTAGGGATTCACACCTCACCCCTCCCCCGCCGCCCTCGGGCCGAAGGCCCTTCGGGCCGAGGCCTGCGGCGGCAGCGGCGAAGCCGCTGGGGGTGGGGTGAGGAAGGCTGACAAAGCCTTCGCCGGGCACGGGCGCAGCGGCGCTACGCCCCTCCGATGTGCGCACCCATGAGAGGCCCGGTCGGCGAAGGCCGACCATTGGCCGCAGGCCCCGAAAGGGTGACGCCTCGGGCGAGCCTCGGCGTGGCCCTTCAGTCAGCGCAATCCGGAGAAACCCTATGCCCACACCCGAAGAAAAAGCCCTGGCGCGCATTCGCTCTGCCGCCGAAACCGGCGCCGCCGAACTGGACCTTTCCGGGCTCGGCCTCACCGCCCTGCCCCCCGAAATCGGCCAACTGGCCAGCCTGCAAAGCCTGGACCTGTCGGGCAACCAGATCACTGCCCTGCCGCCCGAAATTGGCGGACTCACCAGCCTGCAAAGCCTGGACCTGCAGGACAACCGGCTCACCGCCCTGCCGCCCGAAATCGGCGGACTCGCCAGCCTGCAAAGCCTGGACCTGCGGGGCAACCGACTCACCGTCCTGCCGCCCGAGTTGTGGCGTTTACCCAACCTGGTGAGCCTGAATATTTCATTTAACCCATTGCCTGAAATACCCCCCGAACTCTGGCAGAAAAAAGATTGGAAAGAACTGGGATTAGGGGGATTCCATCTCACCGCCCTGCCGCCCGAAATCGGCGGACTCACCAGCCTGCAAAACCTGAACCTGTGGAACAATCAGCTCACCGTCCTGCCGCCCGGAATCGGCGGACTCACCAGCCTGCGAAATCTGAATCTGCGGGACAACCAGATCACCGCCCTGCCGCCCGAAATCGGCGGACTGACCAGCCTGCAAAGCCTGGACCTGTCGCACAACCAGATCACTGCCCTGCCGCCCGAAATCGGCCGACTCACCAGCCTGAAAAGCCTGAACCTGTCGTTTAACCAGATCACCACCCTGCCGCCCGAAATCGGCGGACTCACCAGCCTGCAAAGCCTGGACCTGTGGCACAACCACCTCACTGCCCTGCCGCCGGAAATCGGCGGACTCACCAGCCTGCAAGACCTGAACCTGCGGGACAACCGTCTCACCGCCCTGCCGCCCGAAATCGGCGCGCTCTCCAGCCTGCAAAACCTAAGTCTG
>JAPYWT010000153.1 GCA_028276215.1 Thermoflexus sp.
CGCATCTCCCCGTAGGGAGTGTAGCGGGCCTCCCCTACCCAGTTGCCGCTCGCTCCGGTTGTTAAGGTCGCGCTCCCCAGATGGTCGCCGTGCAGGAAGTAGAGGGCGCCGCCCACCCGCATCGCCATCCGCTGGCCGCCGGCATCGTAGTATTTGGTGACCACTGAGCCCCGCTTCTCATAGTAATCCCCGATGTAGACGGTGGTCCCTTCAGGGCCGATGCGCAGCACCCGATTCCCATCGCCGTCGTAGCGGAACTGGACGGTGCCGGTAGGGGTGGTGACGGCAACCAGCCGGTTCTCGGCGTCCCACGCCTGCGTGTACGTGATCCGCTGCGTGCCGGAGACCTCCACCCGCAGCACCATGTTCCCGTTGGGGTCATACGCCGCACGAAAGCCCGCCGTGGTGCGGACGACGGCGAACGGCGCCACGCAGGCGGGCGGCGGGGGACTATCCGGCCCGTACCCCTTCATCACCAGCGGAAAGTGCAGTGTTCACGGTTCTTGGGTCGGCAGCGGTTTCCCCAAGTAGTGTGCCATCCGCGCGTCAATCGCTCTCACCACTCGCTCCATATCTTCCAGGGACATATAGCCCGGTATCAACCAGGAATGAAAAATGACCACATATTCTTCGTAGCGGGCCGACCACTCGCAAACCGGATATGGCACTCGCCCCTCATAATCATAGCAGGTAAAAAAGGATTGGTCTGCAATTGAGCTCTGATAGGTCCATTCCGCAGGCGTCTTCCCAACTTGACCGGGAGTTACTATGTCTTGATATACACCTCGGGCTGCCTGTGCACTACGATATCGGTAGACCCGATGTCGAGCTACCCGCGGGCTCATCGTAGTATCTGCTTCAAAAGCCATTGTAGCGGAATCTTGCGTGCTAAGATAATCGGCAGATTGCTCTAAACAACCTGTCCACCCATCTGGCATCTCAGATAGTCCTATCAACAAATCTCTTGTCGTGAAATGCCGTTCTGGCGGCGGTGATTCCGGAGCACAGGAAGACAAGAGAAGCATGGCAGCAAACGCAAAGACCACGGACATCAACCTCTCTCGCAGTCTTACTATGAACATGCTTTTCCTCCCCTTACGGCGCGGCTGGAGGCGGGGCGCCATATTGTTGGATGTAGTCTTGCAGGGCTTGAGCAAATGCCTCTGGCGTCAACTCATCCATCTTTTGCCCGTACCGGTCATAGAGAAAAATACCGAACCCGATACACCAGGCATCAAAGGGCTGGTCAAAATATGTCTCCCACGGGCCAACCTTGGATGGATCCTTCCTGTGCCATTCCATCCATTGGGCAACGCCTGCTCCAGCCCTGAGAAGCCATCCCTGGAAACCAGCCGCTCGCCCCACAAAGCCATAGTGGATGTTGGCAACCGCTTGGTAATTCAGTTGCTGGCCACCCAACATAACAGAGGGTAGCCCTGGCAGGCGTGTTTCCAGAATGTCTCCTTTGAAATCCCACACTGCGCCAGTACGTACCAGGGCTGTCCAGGCTCGTAAGGCCCCCGCTCGGTTCGCAGGGGAAAGGCTCTGCCAGTTTTCCCGCAGAAGTTCTGTAACCGGAGATTGGGCGTTGGTTTGCATCTGGTCTATCAGCCACATCGTCATATCTTCAGAGGTGGGTGGCGTAACCCTCGGGCTGGTGATCGCAGGAGCATTCCAGAATTGCCATTCGGGCGTGATTGCCACACCCACAATGCCTCCTACCACAATGCCTCCTCCAATAACCAGCGGCAACAACCATGGAAAGTGCCCCTCCCGGTCCACGTAAATCAAGGGCTGGTTATAGACGTAGGCATACCTGTTGAGGCTCTGCGGATTCGGGGGGTCAGGGACCATCGTGTCGGCGCTGATCCAGCGTCCCAGCGCCGGGTCGTAGTAGCGGGCCCGGTAGTCATACAGCCCGAAGGTTTCCTGTCGCTGGCCGGTGTAGAGGCGGTCGGTGGGAATGACCCCACGAGGATAATCCCGCCGCATCTCCCCATAGGGGGTGTAGCGGGCCTCCCCCACCCAGTTTCCGCCGCCATCGGTTGTTAAGGTCGCACTCTCCAGAGGCTCAATTGCACCTCACGGGCGCAGTGCAACCGGTCACTGGCATTCACGATGTTGCCGCTCCCCGGTCGTGGACAGCCACGCCAGATGTTATGGCCACACTTCGGCTGGAGATTCCAGGCAAGCCCCTGTCCCCGCCTGCCGGAAGGTCTCGTAGAAGGCCTGGACATCCATCCCAGTGGCTTTTTCCAAAGGAAGCATTTGAGCTCGCTCGAGCGGGTCCAAATTGGCCAGTTCAAGGAGTGCAGGCCCCTCTCCAGGTGGCCGAAGCCATAAACGCAGGGAGGTTATTTGGTCAAAATTTGGACATACCCTAAAAGTTTCACCTGGAATGGCTGGGCCTTCATAAGCCAGGAGAAAACTTCGCTGCTCATAGAAGATGAATAGCCTATAGGGATAATAAGGCTCAGGGGGAGTAGGCCAAAGTTCCAGCATTACCTGGGACGGCTCGCCATACCGGGTTAGCACCTGGTCCAGCGAGTAGCGACGCCAGTCTTGAGCAAACCCCTGAGGAAATTTAGTATGTAGAGCATCTGCGAATACTTCTATGGATTGAACTATCCCATCCCGTTCAGTAAACCCTATGTAAATGGAATAGCCATAAGGGGGAGGAGGCGGATATAGCACATCCCCATAGGCAGTCTCATGATAACGCATTCCGCTTGGCCGTGAGATGCCCCCATCATAATAGAAACCCAGCCGCTCCCGAACCTCCTGCCAGGTTGTCTCCCCTGGTATGATCCCCCACCAACACGGTAATTCACAGCCGCCATTGGTCTCCAGCATCTCCCTGACAAAGGCCTGTTCTTCCTCCGCTGTTAGCGTGGGACGAGGAGTAATGGTAGGAGGGGCTGGGGTATGGGTTGGTGAGGGGATGAGAGTGCTCGGCACCGGACTGGGTAAGCGCGTAGGAGTCGCCGAGGGCAGAATGACCACGGGAGAAGGCGTAAACAAGGTCAACGGCCCCTCACGGGAAGGACGATAAACGGAGCAAGCGGTGAGCAGATGAAGCAGTACCACCGCAATGCCCACCGAAAGGTAAGTCCAGTTGCGATCTCGCCCGCTCATTGGTACCTCTCTTTACGGTCCCCCCGCTACAGCCAGCGCAATCCAGCGGGGCATATTTACAGCCATCCACTGGTAGCGGGCAGCACCAGCGGGGTCATCAGCGAAGTGGTTGTAGGCCCAACCCAGGAACATATCCGCAAAGTCTTCATTGGCTGTCCGAACTGTGCTTTGTTGCCAGCCCGGAAATGGACCCGCATAGCCTTTGGAGGTTCGCACATAGCCTGCGCCCCATCCGCCGCCTGCTACAGGAATAATCTCACCATCGGGACGGGTGTACCCAATTTGGGCCGCATTCAGGTCATGATACGGCTGCCTGCCGGCTCGCTGGGCGAAGAAGTGGCCCAGTTCATGAGCCGCGTTCTGGAAGGTATATCCCCCTTCAGGGGCATTGGCATAAATCGTGATCCGGGGTACCCACGTCTCCGCCCAGCAACCCGTCTCACACCGAGCCGAGACCCGGTGGAAATCCACCCGCCCAAAGACCTGGGCGAACAGTTCGCTCGCCGACGGGAGGGGTACCACGTGTTCTAAGTCTCCTGTTTTCACCAACTCCCGGTTTTGCCGGATCAACTCCCTCCGCCATACCCTGGTCATGGCCTCCGCAACCGTCCACACTGCATCCAGGGCGGCCTCCTTATCTGGGGTGACCCAATGGCCGGTGAAACGAACTCCCCTGGGAGGCCGAACATCTCCGGGACAATTCCAGCCGGGGATGCAGTGGCCAGTGGGATCGGTGTACCGCAGCGGGTTGTTGGTAACGTACGCATACCGGTTCAGCGCCTGCGGATTCCCCGGCTCCGGCACCAATGGGTCCGCGCTGATGAAGCGCCCCAGCGCCGGGTGGTAGTAGCGGGCCCGGTAGTCATACAGCCCGAAGGTTTCCTGTCGCTGGCCGGTGTAGAGGCGATCCGTGGGGATCACCCCACGAGGATAATCCCGCCGCATCTCCCCATAGGGGGTGTAGCGGGCTTCACCCACCCAGTTGCCGCCGCCATCGGTTGTTAAGGTCGCGCTCCCCAGATGGTCGCCGTGCAGGAAGTAGAGGGCGCCGCCCACCCGCATCGCCATCCGCTGGCCGGCGGCGTAATAGTACTTGCGGACGGTGCTCCTCGTACACCCGGTGAAGACTCACTCATCCAGCGACGAGGGTACCTCCCGCGGGCCGGGGCGAAGGGTGGAGTTTTGCAGGTAGGTGGCCATTTCCCAGTCAATCACCTCTAGAATTCGCCGCAGGTCATCCAGGGTCATATGGCTCCCTACTGGGGTGCCAAAAACAATGATGTACTCTTCGTAACGCAGGATAAGGCTGCATCCTTCCGGCCGAAAGATACCATCCCCTCCACTACAGCCAAACTCAAATCGGTCTGCATGAGGGGGGCGATATGTCCACCCTTGCGGGATATACCCCTTTCCGGCACTCAGGCTGGATGGCGAAGGATGGGGGATAGCTTTAGCAACAAAGGCATTCCTGAAGACGTGGATCTCTTCCCCAGCAAAGTCCAGGCCCATTTTATAGTTATAGTTAGCTGTGACAGCCCAATACGCCCATGTGAAATCCGAGTCGGTCTGTATCTGCAGATCGCCCAGAGTCCAGCCTTGCGGAAAAGCTTCCAGTTGTTTGTGTAACAATTGTCGTATCGGAAGTTCTGGTTCTCGATATGTAGACTGGAAGAAAAGCACAGCACAGCCTCCGAGAGTCAGGCTTCCCAGCAGAATGACTAACAGACACCCTGCACAGCCTACACGCCAACGCCCGCTCATGGTGCACCTCTTAGCGGCCGGGTAGTCAAACGTGGCTCTTCCAACACGGCCAGGTAAATATCGGCTGGCCTAACCGCCAAGCCGTATTGTTCCCACAAACGAATGCCGATTTGGATGGCCGCATTGTCAGAGGGGTCATCCCAGGAGGCTAGCCAATTGTCTGCCCCAGGTGAGCGATGTGACGGTAACCCTCTTACCCAGTTTGACCCAATTTGCTCGAGGCCTGCTCCTCCTGTTAACTCTGGTTGGGAGAACCCTGATGCTCGACCCACATATCCGTAGTGTATGTTAGACCATATGTCAAAGTAGTACAAGCGAGACCCAACTGTCGACCAGCCTCCAGTTTGGGGTATCTCGGGAACAGGAGACGGTTGAGCCCTCTCACGTGGATAGAGTACAGGCTTATGGTCCCAATTGCCAAACAGGGGAGATAGAGGCCCTACATAGTCCTTAATCTTTGCATCCATTACCTGGGAGGTCCATATGCCCCAGGCTAGAGATTTAGCGGCTACACCACTTGTAACGTCATAACGAGAAAGGGTATTCTCTATGGCTATTATTTGAGCAACCTTGCTCTGGGCATTATGAACCATTTCCTTATGGATGTATGTGATAGCGCGTGGAACAGGCCCGCGAAGTATAGGACGCCCTGTTGCGGGATGGGCTACCAGGTCACAAAGGTCATCAATACAGGCGGCATAGCCGCTGGGATCGGTGTACCGCAGGGGGTTGTTGTAGACATACGCATACCGGTTCAGCGCCTGCGGGTTGCCCGGCTCCGGCACCAGCGGGTCGGGCTGGAGGAAGCGGCCCAGCACCGGGTGGTAGTAGCGGGCCCTGTAGTCATACAGCCCAAAGGTTTCCTGTCGCTGGCCGGTGTAGAGGCGATCCGTGGGGATCACCCCACGAGGATAATCCCGCCGCATCTCCCCGTAGGGAGTGTAGCGGGCCTCCCCTACCCAGTTGCCGCCACCATCGGTTGTTAAGGTCGCACTCCCCAGATGGTCGCCGTGCAGGAAGTAGAGGGCGCCGCCCACCCGCACCGCAATCCGCTGGCCGGCGGCATAGTAGTATTTGGTGACCACCGCGCCTTGCTTTTCAAAGTGATCCCCGATGTAGACGGTGGTCCCTTCAGGGCCGATGCGCAGCACCCGATTCCCATCGCCGTCATACACGAAGCGTGTCACCTGCCCAGTGACGGTGTTCGTGACGACGGCCAGGCGGTTCTCGGGGTCATACTCCTGGATGAAGGGGATGGGCTGGGTCCCGGAGACCTCCACCCGCTGCACCATGTTCCCGTTGGGGTCATACTCGGCCCGGAAGCCCGTTGAGGTGCGGACGACGGCGAACGGCGCGGTGCAGGCGGGCGGCGGGGGGCTATCGGGCCCGTAGCCCTTCATCACCAGCGGGAACCACACCCGATGCGGCAGCGTCGGC
>JAPYWT010000154.1 GCA_028276215.1 Thermoflexus sp.
TCTCGCGGTACTTCTCTCCCACCCGGGTCCAGGGGTCCTCCTGGGTCTGCTTGATGCTGAGGCCGATGCGCTCTTTGGACCGGTTGACCTCCAGGACGACGACCTCCACCTCATCCCCCACCCGCACGA
Source organism: Thermoflexus sp. (assembly GCA_028276215.1). Taxonomy (GTDB): domain Bacteria; phylum Chloroflexota; class Anaerolineae; order B4-G1; family DUEL01; genus SpSt-77. Next base: position 130 of record JAPYWT010000154.1, read on the forward strand.
CCTGATGGGGGTCCTCCACCCGCTGCCATGAGAGTTCGGAGACGTGGACCATCCCCTCCACGCCGTGGCCCAGGTCCACGAACACGCCGAAGTCGGTGATGCTGGAGACCTTCCCCCGGCGGCGCTGCCCGACCTCCAGGCTGTCCAGCAGTCGCTTGCGGAGGATGCGCTGCCAGGCCCGGTGGGCCCGCCGCTGGGAGAAGATGAGCCGCTTCTCCTCCCGGTTGACGTCCACCACCCGCAGGCCGACGGTCTGCCCGACCATCGCGGCCAGCCGCTGGCGCCGCTCCGCCTCCTTCAGGCCGCGCGGGATGCCCACTACCTGGGAGACCGGGATGAAGCCCCGGATGCGGCCGAACGGAACGGTCAACCCACCCCGATTGTACGAGGAGATACGCCCTTCGTAAAGGGCGCCGCTCTTCAACATCTCCTCGGCCCGAATCCAATCCTCCTCCAGGCGGGCCTGGTAGATGGAGGCCTTAATGTACCCCTCGCCCTCGCTCTCCAGGAGTTTGACGAAGACTTCGTCGCCCTCGTGGATTTCGCCCATTTCCTTGCGCACCTGGCGCAGGTCGCTGGCAGGGACAAACCCCTCCCGCTTGAGGCCGACGTCCACCAGGGCACCGTCCTCGGTGACCTGGATGACGCGTCCTTTGCGGATTTCTCCCGGGCGGGCGACGTATCCTTCCTGCCCCTGGAGCAGACTTTCCATGTCCACAGCCGTCTCCGGCTGGGCGGATGATGATTCGTTTAACTCCAACGCCATCGTCTCTCTCCTCAAACCCGGTACCCGTCCACAAAAAACCCGGCCTCGCCAACGCTCTCACCGCCGCGCGGGCGATGCCGGGGAAGTGGGCCGTACCCAGCATCGCGGAGTCCCGTACTTTCCCGTGCCTCCTTTCTCTGAAACCGGCCGTGGGAACGGTTTATCCAGCGCGCTCTGCGGACAGGTAGCCAGAAATCGTATAGATATTTTATCACGTCATTGGGGAAAGTCAAATGCATTTGCGCTCCTCTCTTCCTGGTGTATAATCAAAGAGCATCTTCACTGTTTCCCCACAAGTCCGCAAGAAAAGGAGGGTGTCATGGGAAGTGTGTTGACGACTTTGGGATGCATGGTTGCCGCCGCCGTCCTCTTCCTCATCGTGATTGCCAGTGCCGCCATCAAAATCGTCCAGGAATACGAGCGCGGCGTCATCTTCCGCCTGGGCCGGCTGATCGGCGCCAAGGGGCCGGGCCTGTTCTTCATCATCCCCTTCATTGACCGGATGGTCAAGGTGGACCTGCGGGTGGTGACGCTGGATGTCCCGGCGCAGGAGTGTATCACCCGGGATAACGTCACCGTCAAGGTGAACGCGGTGGCCTATTTCCGCGTCGTGGAGCCGACCAGCGCCATCGTCCAGGTGGAGGACTACAAGCGGGCCACCTGGCAGATTGCCCAGACCACGCTGCGGAACGTCATCGGGCAATCGGAACTGGACGAACTGCTGGCCCACCGGGAACGGATCAACACCAAGTTGCAGCAGATTATTGACGAGCAGACCGAGCCCTGGGGTGTCAAGGTGAGCATCGTGGAGATCAAAGACGTGGAACTCCCGGCGACGATGCAGCGGGCGATGGCCCGGCAGGCGGAGGCGGAGCGGGAGAAGCGGGCGAAGATTATCCACGCCGAAGGTGAATATCAGGCCGCCCAGACCCTGGCCCAGGCCGCCGAGACCATCGGACGGGTGCCCGCTGCCATCCAACTCCGCTATCTCCAGACACTCACCGAAATCGCTACGGAGAAGAATTCCACCATTATCTTCCCCGTACCGGTGGAGTTCCTGCGTGGGCTGGCGGGTATCCTGGGTGTCACGCCGGAGGGAGGCGGGAAAGAGTAACGCGGATGCCCCTGGAAAAACTGAACCTGAAGGATGTAGCCCGCCGGCTGGACCGTCCCTTCGCGATGATAGATATGGCTCTCGTCGGCGACATGATGGTGAGCCTCTATCTCTGCCAGGGGATGCTGGCCTGGCACCGCCATCTGGACCAGGACGAACTCTTCTGGGTCCACCAGGGGGTCATCCTGCTGGAGACGGAGCGGGGAGAGGTGCGCCTGCGACCGGGGGAAATGTCCATCGTCCACAAAGGTCTGGCTCACCGTTCCAGTTCTCCCTTCCCGTCCACCGTCATCCTGATCCGGTGCGCGGTGATGCCGGAGCGGAAGAACGGTCGCCGGTTTCTCTATGGCACGCGCGAGAGCCCGCCCCAGCGGGTCAGCCTGAACGCCGTGGCGGAGAACCTGCGGGTGCCGTTCCAGCCCCGGACCGTCATCCATATAGAGGATTCGGCCGTCCAGGTGATGCGGGGGGAGGGAGAGTGGCCCTTGATGGAGCCGCACCCCCACGATGCGCTCCTTTTATCGCTGGCAGGTACGGCGATGATTTACGAGGTCGGAGCCGCGCGCGGAGTTCCCCTGGTTTTGGGTCCGGATGAGTTGACGGTGCTGTACCGGGATACGCCATACCAGATATTCACCAAAGGGGAGACGGTCCTGGTGCGGCTGACGCGAGAGGGGTAAACCTTCTGATACAGGCGGCATCACCGGTGGAGCGCAAGATTTGTCCTGCAGCGGACAGGGTAAATCCTGTGCTACTTAGAGCAAGGAGGAGAGATGAGCGAGGGGCCGAGAGTCGGAGAGCCCAGACCCGTGTATCGGACCGCTCAGGGGGACGTAGAGGAATCAGTGCTGGAGCGGGTCCAGATTCAGTTTCCGCCCTACTTTGAACGTTTCCTGGATGAGCGGGATCAGCGGCTGGCAGCCGAACTCCGCCGGCTGGAAGCGGCGATAGAGCGGAACAGCCAGGACATTGCCCGCGTGATGCGGGAAATGGACCTCCGCTTCGCCGGGGTAGACCGCCAGTTTGCAGAGATGCGGGCGGAGATGGCCCAGGCCTATCAGGCCCTGCGGGCGGAGATGGCAGAGGGCCAGCAGTCTTTGCGGGCGGAGATGGAGCGGCGTTTCACCGAGGTGGACCGGCGGTTTGCCGAAGTGGACCGCCGCTTCGCAGAGATGACAGAGGGCCAGCAGTCTTTGCGGGCGGAGATGGAGCGGCGTTTCACCGAAGTGGACCGCCGTTTCGCGGAGATGGCAGAGGGCCAGCAGTCTTTGCGGGCGGAGATGGAGCGGCGTTTCACCGAGGTGGACCGGCGGTTTGCCGAAGTGGACCGCCGCTTCGCAGAGATGGTAGAGGCCCAGCAGTCGCTGCGGGCGGAGATGGAGCGGCGTTTCACCGAAGTGGACCGGCGGTTTGCCGAAGTGGACCGCCGCTTCGCAGAGATGCGGGCAGAAATAGACCACCGTTTCGCGGAAGTGGAGCGGCGGATTGCCGATTTGTCAGAGGGACAGAAAGCCCTGCGGGCAGAAGTGCGCAGTCATTTCTACTGGACAATGGGCCTGCTCTTCCCTCTGGTGATCAGCGTGGTGCTGATGATGATCCGCCTCTTCTTCGGCGGCATACCGTAGAACCTGACCGGCGGACCGCAGGAGATGGGCCGGCCCGCCAAATCGGTGATCCTATGGCTCAGGCACTCTACCGCAAATGGCGTCCCCAGACCTTTGATGAGGTTGTCGGGCAGGAGCACGTCGTCCGGACCCTGCGCAACGCCATCCTCTCCGGTCACATCCACCACGCCTATCTCTTCGCTGGCCCGCGCGGCACCGGTAAGACCACCACCGCACGCCTGCTGGCGAAGGCCGTCAACTGCCTGGACCCGGAACCGGCCCATCGCCCCTGCAATCAGTGTGCCATCTGCCGGGCCATCAACGAAGGGCGGCTGATGGACCTGATAGAGATTGATGCCGCCTCCAACACCAGTGTGGAAGATGTCCGGGAACTGCGGGAGCGGGTGGGCTATCGCCCCTCCGAGGCCCGGTACAAGGTGTATATCATTGACGAAGTCCACATGCTCTCCACCGCCGCCTTCAACGCGCTCCTCAAGACGCTGGAAGAGCCCCCGTCCCACGCTATTTTCGTCCTGGCGACCACCGAACCCCACCGCATCCCGGCGACGGTCCTCTCCCGCTGCCAGCGGCTGGACTTCCGGCGGGTCCCGCTGGCGGACATCGTGGCCCGGCTCCGGTACCTGGCCCAGCAGGAGGGCATCCAGGCCGAGGAGGACGCGCTGAGCCTGATTGCCCGCCACGCCACCGGCAGTATGCGGGACGCGGAGAGCCTGCTGGACCAACTGGCAGCCTATACCGACCGGGTGGTCACCGTGGAGGCAGTGCGGACGGCCCTCGGCACCGGCGACGAGGGCGCGGTTCTGGCCCTCACCGACGCGCTGGCGGCGCGGGATGTGGGCCGTGGGCTGGGTGTCATCAACGAGGCCGCCGACCGGGGCGCCGACCCCCGTCAGTTTGCCCGCCAGATGACCGACCACCTGCGGGCCCTGATGCTGATTCGCCTGGGCGCGCCCGTTCCCCTTTACATTCCCGACAGTCTTCGCCCGACGGTCCAGAGCCAGGCCGCCCGCTTCACCCCCCGGCAGTTGGCCCGCGCCGTTCGCCTCTTCGGGCAGGCGGCATCGGACGCGCGCGCGGCCTGGCAGCCGCAACTCCCGCTGGAACTGGCCTTCCTGGAAGCGGCCCTGCCGGAGGAGGAGACTGGCCCCACCAGCGCAGGCCAGCAGGAGCCGTCGCCTCGCCGTGAACCGACGGCCCCACCTCCGGCCCCTTCACCGGCCCGGGCGGTGGGGCGTCCCGCCGCCCCCTCGGGCCGCCCGTCCCCGGTTGCGTCTCCCACCCCGACCCCCGCATCCCCGCCGGTCCGGGAACCGTCCCCTCCAGAGCCAATAGCGGAATTCTCGCTGGAGGAGGTGACCCAGCGGTGGAACGACCTGCTGCGCATCCTGCGCTCCGTCAACCACTCCCTGGAGGCATTGATGCGTTCCGGGAAGCCGATCGGTGTGGAGAGGGGAGCGCTGCTGATTGGCTTTGCTTACCCCTTTCATCGGGACAAAGTGGACGAGGAGGCCAACCGGCGCGCGGTGGAGGATGCGCTGACCCAACTGCTGGGCCGACCGGTGCGGGTGCGCTGTGTCCTGCTGGCGGGTTCCAGCGGCAGGTCCCCCTCGCGCCCGGTGGCGGCCCGCGCCTCGCCTTCCCAGCCCCGGACCCCTCCGCCTGCCCCCCCGTCTCCTCCGCCCTCACCCCCTGCGGATGACGGACTGGTACAGGCGGCGGTGGAGAAACTGGGCGCGCGGGTGGCGAAAAGGGAGTAGGATGCAGGATGCAAGATGCAGGATGCAAGATGCAAGATGCAGGATGCGAGCGGAGGAGAGCATGAAAGCGGCCGTCTTTCGGGGTATTGGACAGATAGAGGTGACCGATGTCCCGGTGCCGGAGGTGGGGCCGGGGGAGGTGCTGATCCGGGTTGCCTACTGCGGCATCTGCGGCTCCGACCTGGAGGCCTTCCAGACCGGCATGTACGAGCCCGGCCTGATCATCGGCCATGAGTTCGCCGGGACGATTGTGGAGATAGGGCCCGGAGTCACCGGCTGGCGGGCCGGCGACCGGGTCGTCGTGGGCGACCTGATCCCCTGCGGGCAGTGCCGGGCCTGCCGGACGGGGAACCTGGTGGCCTGCGAGAACATCTACATGATCGGCGTCACCCACGATGGTGGGATGGCGGAGTACGTGAAGGCCCCGGCGGTCGGGCTGCACCGCCTGCCAGAGGGGGTGAGCCTGCGCCAGGGGGCGCTGGTGGAGCCGCTGACGGTGGCCCTCCACGGCGTCCGCCGCTCCCGCCTCAAGCCGGGGGACCGCGCGGTGGTGATGGGGGCCGGTCCCATTGGCCTGCTCACTCTGCAGTGTGTGCGGCTGGCCGGCGCGCGCTCCGTCATCGTCACCGAGGTGGACCCCACCCGCGCCGCGCTGGCGGCCCGCCTGGGCGCCACCACCGTCCTGGACCCGGTACGGGACAACCTCAGCGTCTCCCTCTCCGAACTGACGGACGGGCTGGGGCCGGACGTCATTTTCATCTGCACCGGCGCGCCGGAACCGTTCGCCGAGGCGGTCTCCCTGGTCCGCAAAGGCGGGCAGATTTTCCTGCTGGGGCTGCCCCTCCAGCCCGTGGAGGCGGACTTCTTCAGTGTGGTGATGGGGGAACTCTCCATTGAGGGGAGTCTGGCGGGATGGGCGGAGTTCCCGGCGGCG
>JAPYWT010000156.1 GCA_028276215.1 Thermoflexus sp.
TAGGGAGACGACGGGCATCGGGGTGGGGACGGGCAAACTGATCGGCAGCGTGTCGCTGATCGGCAGGTCATATACCGGTGTCGCGTGGGAAAGGGCCGGGGGGGACGGCGGGATCATCGTTGGCGTGGGCGTCGGCACCGGCGTCGGGGTGGGCGGGGTCATGGGGGTCGGGGTGGCCGTCGGCGGGGGCGACGGCGGGTGCGGGTTGTTGTGGGGCACCACAATCGTGGGCGTCGGCGCGACGGTCAACGGGATCATGGGCACCACCAGCCCCCGCGCCGCCAGAGCGGTGGTGACCAGAACGATGACCAGGATGAACGGAGCGAGCGCTTTCCTCATACCCAGACTTCTCTTGCCTCCAGAGTTCTTTTGGATTATACTACGGAATGTTGAAAATGCCAGTATGGACGACAGACGACGGACCACAGACGACAGACGACAGACCACAGACCACAGACCACGGACGACAGAGGATGCATCACCGCCCGCTGATTGTGGTGACCAACGATGACGGGATAGATTCGCCGGGGCTCTATGCGGCGGTCTGGGCCGTATGGGGGCTGGGCGATGTGCTGGTCGCCGCGCCCACCCGACAGTGGTCCGGGGCCAGCCGCTGTTTCGCCCGGGAGACCACCGGGGTCATTCGCCCGCGAGCGCTGCAGGTCAGCGGGGAGTCGGTCCCGGCCTTCGCCGTGGACGGCTCACCGGCCCAGGTGGTGCTGCACGCGCTGCTGGAACTGGCCCCCCGGCCTGCGGACCTGCTGGTCGTGGGGATCAACTACGGCGAAAATCCCGGCGCCGACGTGACCTGCTCCGGCACCGTCGGCGCGGCGCTTCAGGCGGCCACCTGCGGCGTCCCGGCGCTGGCCGTCTCCCGGCAGGCGCCCAAAGAGGTCCACCTCAACCTCTCGGACGACGTGGACTTCACCGCCGCCGCCCACTTCACCCGATTCTTCGCCCGCCGGATGTTAGGGGTGGCGCTCCCCTTTGACGTGGACGTCCTCAAAGTGGACGTCCCCGATACGGCGACCCCTCAGACCCCCTGGCGGCTGACCCGGCAATCCCGCCGGACCTACTTCCGTCCGGTCCCGCCCCGTCGGAGCGACCTTTCCCAGCCCGGACGAATGGACTACGAGGCCGCGTGGGACGTCCGGGACCTGGAACCGGATAGCGACATTTACGCGCTGGTGGTGGACCGGGTGGTGGCAGTGACGCCGCTGAGTCTGGACCTGACCTCCCGGGCCGACCCGGGGGAGATTGTCCGGGTGCTGAAACGTGAAACGTGAAAAGTGAAAAGTGAAACGTAATCGCCGATTTTGCGCCTTTCTCCTGCTGGTCTTTTTGCTCCTCCTGGCCCTGTTGGCGGGGACGGCGGTCGTCGCGGACCACCAGGCCGCCACGCGCGGCATCCCGCGGGGTTTCCCCGAACCCGTCGCCGACGCCGACGTCCCTCTCCTCTGCGTCAACGTGGCCCTCCACGCCCCGGAGCCTGCGCTTCCGCTGGAGCAGGCGCTGGACCGGGTGGCCGGCGGCGGCTTCCGGTGGGTGCGCCAGTCCTTCCCCTGGGCGCTGATAGAGCCCGCGCCGGGCCGGTACGACTGGGCCCTCTGGGACCGGATTGTGGCGGAGACCGCCGCGCGGGGGCTGGGGCTCATCGCCGTCCTGGAGCGACCGCCGGACTGGGCCGGGAGTCCCCCGGCCCCGACGGACTTCGCCCGCTTTGCCGGAGCCGTCGCGGCCCGCTACGGCGACCGTCTCCGCTACTACCAGATATGGCACAACCCCAACCTGCAGGACGGGTGGGGCGCGCCGCCCCATCCGGCCCAGTACGCGGAACTCCTCCGCCAGGCCGCCCTCGCCATCCGCGCCGCCGACCCCGATGCCCGCATCCTCCTGGGCAGTCTGGCCCCCACGGTGGAACGGGGCCCGCAGAACCTCTCCGAGGTCCGTTTCCTGGAGGAACTCTACGCCGCCGGGGCCGCCCCGTATTTTGACATCGTCACCGCGCAGGCCTACGGGTTTGAGACCGGCCCGGAGGACCGCCGGGTGGGGGAAGGAGTGCTGAACTTCTCCCGCGCCGTCCTGGTGCGGGAGGTCATGGAGGCCCACGGGGACGGCGGGAAGGCCCTCTGGATTTCCCATTTCGGCTGGAACGCTCTGCCGTCGGTAGCGCCGGCCGCCAGGCCGGTATGGGAAGACGTCCCCTCCATCTGGGGGACGGTGGACGAATCGGCCCAGGCGGCGTACACGGTGGGCGCGCTGGAGCGGGCCCGCCGGGAGTGGCCCTGGGTGGGGGCGATGTGCCTGGCCCACCTCCAGCCCGACCTGAGCCTCCCCGCGCCTGGCGCGGGCACCCCCGACGCCCGCCGCCACTGGGGGTTTGCCCTCATCGGACCCGACGGCGTCCCCCGCCCCGTCTACGACGCGGTGGCCGGGTGGGCCCGCCGCCCCGCGGCCAACGACCCCGGCTACTGGACCCCGGCCTCCGGTATCGCTGAGTGGGAGGGGGGCTGGGAACTCTCGGAACTGGGCGCCGACCCGGGGCAGGAGGGGACGTACACGGTGACTATCCCCTTCTGGGGCACCGACTTCGGTCTGCGGGCGCGGCGGGGAAACTACCGGGCCTACTTCTACGTCACGGTGGACGGGAAGCCCGCCAATGCCCTGCCCCGGGATGAATCGGGCCGGGCGTACGTTGTCCTCACCTCCCCCGACTATCAGCCTCAGGAGGTCACCATACCGGTCGCGCGCGGTCTCCCGCCGGGCCTCCACACCGCCGTCGTCGTCGCCGAGCGGGGGTGGGACCAGTGGCCCCTGGCGGGGTGGAGCGTGAGTTACCGCCCCGACGACCGCCCCTACCGGGCCGCGCTGGGCGGGCTGGCCGCGCTGGCCCTGGCGGCACTGGCGGGACTGGTCCTCCTGGTCCGCCGGGTTGCTTCCGGTTCGCCCGCGCGGGCCATCACGACGGTCTGGGCCGGCCTCTCCGAAGGCGCGCAGTGGCTGATCACCGTCGCTGCCACCGGCCTGCTCTGGGCCGGGGCCTGGATGACCTGGGGGACGGAGACGGCCAGCGGCGCGTTCCGTCGCCTGGGCGACGGCGGCGGAATGGCCGTCACCCTGGCAGCCGCCGGTCTCTTCTACTATTCCCCTTGGTTCCTGCTGACGGTCCTGGCCGCCCTGCTCCTTTTCGTCTGCCTGCTCCTGCGCCCGGAGTTCGGGCTGGCGCTCATCGCCGCCCTGGCTCCCTTCTACACCCTCCCTCGCCCGCTTCTGGATAAGGCCTTTTCCATGGCCGAAATCGTTACCCTGATGACGCTGGCGGCGTGGGGGGTGAGGGTCACCCTCGCCCTGCTCCTGGTCGCGCTGGCCTCCACCCTCCAGGCGGACTTCCAGCGGGTGGCCTGGCGGGAACTGCGGACGACCATTCTGGAGCCGGCCCTGTTCTTCCTGATGTTGCGGACCCTGCCTCTACCCTCTTCCCTCTCCCAACGTTCTGTTGGGAGAGGGGAGGGGGCTGGGGGTGGGGTGAGGCACCTCTGGCGGGTGGCCGATTTCTTCGTCCTGGGCGGGGTGGCGGTGGCCGTCATCGGCCTGGTCCAGTACGCGCTGGGGGTCAACCTGATCACCGCCGAGGGGGGCCTGCCCCGATTGCGCTCGGTCTATGGGTCGCCGAACAACGTGGGGCTCTACCTGGGGCGGGTGCTGCCGTTGCTGGTGGCGGTGGCGATGCTGGCGCGGGACCGGAGACGGAAACTGGCCTACGGGCTGGCCGCGCTGCCCGTGGGCGCGGCGCTCCTGCTCAGTTTCTCCAAGGGGGCCCTCCTGCTGGGTGTCCCCGCCGCTCTGGTGACGGTGGGGCTGCTGGCGGGAGGGCGCTGGCGGTGGGCCACCCTGGCCCTTCTCCTGGTCATGGCGCCGGCCCTGGTCCCGCTCCTGCGCCTGCCCCGCTTCGCCTCCCTCTTCACCACCCAGGAGGGCACCACCTTCTTCCGGATCAAACTCTGGCAGGGGACGGTGGCGATGATCCGGGACCACTTCTGGCTGGGGGTGGGGCCGGATAACTTCCTCTACCACTACCGGAGCCGCTACATCCTGCCCTCGGCCTGGCAGGAGCCGGACCTCTCCCACCCGCACAACTTCCTGCTGGACTTCTGGGCCCGGCTGGGGGTCCTGGGCGCAGTGGTGGGCATCGGCCTGCAGGTGGCCTTCTGGCGGGCGGCCCTGCCCCTGCGCCGCCACCCCGACCCGGACACCCGCGCCCTGGCCGTCGGGCTCATGGGCGGCGTCGCCGACATGCTGGCCCACGGCCTGGTGGACCATTCGTTTTTCCTGGTAGACCTGGCCTACGCCTTCTTCCTGGCCCTGGCGCTGGCCGAAAGGATGAAAGAAAATCACGAAAACACAAAGGGAAATTAAAATTAACAATTAAAAAATTAACAATTAACAATTCCTCGTGTCTTCGTGTCTTGGTGGTGAAAAATCCGTATGAAAGGAGTGAGTTGACTTTCCACACCCCCGACTGGGTCAAGGATGCCGTCTTCTACCAGATTTTCCCCGACCGCTTTGCCCGGAGCGACCGGGTGCCCAAACCGAACAACCTGGAGCCCTGGGACAGTCCCCCAACCCTCTACGGCTTCAAGGGCGGGGACCTGCGGGGCGTTCTGGAGCGGCTGGACTACCTCCAGGACCTGGGCGTCAACGCCATCTACTTCAACCCCATCTTCCAGTCCACCGCCAATCACCGCTACCACACCCACGACTACTACCGGGTGGACCCCATCCTGGGCGGGAACGAGGCCTTCCGGGACCTGCTGGACGAGGCCCATCGGCGGGGCATCCGCATCGTCCTGGACGGGGTCTTCAACCACGCCAGCCGGGGCTTCTTCCCGTTCAACCACATTCTGGAGAACGGCCCGGCGTCGCCGTACCTGGACTGGTTCATCGTCAAGGGCTTCCCGCTGTATGCCTATTCCTCCCGGCGGAAGCCCAACTACGAGGCCTGGTGGGGCCTGCGCGCGCTGCCCAAACTGAACACCGACAACCCCCAGGTGCGGGAGTTCATCATGGGCGTCGCCGAACACTGGCTCCGGGAGGGGATAGACGGCTGGCGGCTGGACGTCCCGCTGGAGATCAGGACCCCCGGCTTCTGGGAGGAATTCCGACGGCGGGTCAAAGCGGTCAACCCGGAGGCCTACATCGTCGCCGAAATCTGGGACGACGCGAGGGAGTGGCTGCGGGGGGACCACTTTGACGCGGTGATGAACTACGTCTTCACCCGCGCGGTCTGGGGGTTCTGCGGCGGCCCGATGCTGGACACCTCCTTCCGGCCCGGCGGCTTCCGCCTTCGCCCCCTCTCCGGGACGGAGTTCGCGGCGGAGATAGACCGCCTGCTGGCCCTCTACCCCTGGGAGGTGACGTTGGTCCAGTTGAACCTGTTGGGGAGCCACGACACCCCGCGCCTGCGCACCCTCTTCCGGGGCGACACCCGGCGGGTGCGGCTGGCGGTGCTGCTGCAGATGACTTTCCCCGGCGCCCCCTGCATCTACTACGGGGACGAAATCGGCATGGAGGGCGGGGACGACCCCGATTGCCGTCGGGCCTTCCCGTGGGACGAGTCCCGCTGGGACACGGACCTGCGGGACTGGGTGCGCCGCTGCACCGCGCTGCGGCACGCCCATCCGGCCCTGCGGCGGGGCTCTTTCCGCCGCCTCTGGGCCGACCCGACCGTCTACGCCTTCGCCCGCGCGCTCCCGCCGGACCCGCCGCTGGTGGTGGCGGTCAACGCGGGGGAGGCCCCGGTGGAGGCGACGGTGCCACTGGGGGAGGATGCCCCCGTCGGCCCCTGGACCGACCTGCTCTCCGGCCAGACCTTCCCCGCCCCCGACGGCGTCCTGCGCCTCTCCCTGCCGCCCCTCTCCGGGGTCGTGCTCCGGGCGGGAGAGGGGTGAATCTCACACAAAGACACAAAGACACGAAGAAAAACAACAAATTGTAGGACAACTGCTTGCAGTTGTCCTACAAAAAACCTTTGTGTCTCTGTGTCTCCGTGTGAGGGAAAAAAACGGGAAATGGGCAACGAAGGGATTGAGCGGAATCTGCGTTCTGTGCAGGAACGAATCGCGGAGGCCGCCCTGCGGGCCGGGCGAGACCCCGCCGCGGTGACCCTGGTCGCCGTCACCAAGACCTTCCCGGTGGAGGTCATCCTGGCCGGGTACGCAGCGGGCCTGCGCCACTTCGGGGAGAACCGGCCTGAGGAGGGGGCGGCGAAAATCCCCGCCGTCAACGCCGCCGTCCCCGGCCCCCGCCCCGTCTGGCACA
>JAPYWT010000157.1 GCA_028276215.1 Thermoflexus sp.
AATGCCGCCCCCTTCGGCGCCCTGCAGGTGGCCCAGGTAGTTATCGCGCCGGAAACGGACTCCCAGCGGGAACGCGAAGTCCCGCCCCCAACCGACGGCCGCCCCCTGCATCGTCCAGAGAGGGTCCGTCCAGACCGACGCCGGAAGGCGCACCTCCCAGCGCAGGCGCGTCAGGGTCAGCGTGTCCTGGCCCGCATTCGCCAGCAGAAAGTGCAGACCCCAGGCGTTATCGCCCAGGTCGGTCAGGCTCAGTTTCAATCTCCGGGTGTCTCCCTTCCCCAAGAAGTAGGTCACCTGTACCTTTCGGTCCCCTGGAGTGCTGGATGCAGAGGTCGCTTCCAGAGGGGTTCCCTCTACCCAGAGCAGGACGCGGCTTTCCGCCACCACCTCCCCGTTGCGATGCACGCTGAAAGAAGCGTCAGGACCCGGAGTGATTTCTATCATCCCTCCTCCTTTCCGGCGGCAAGCGGTCCATAGAGGCCCACCAACCAGCATACCGAAACCGAGGGCGCAATACCGGAGAAAGTCACGGCGGTCCAACGCTACACCTTGTGCACCTTGAACTGCGGCAGGTAGTCCCTGTGGACGGCAAACAGTTCGTTGACCATCTGCCGGATTTCGGACAGGGAAAGGACGGCGGCGGTGAGCGGGTCGTGGCAGATCGCGCGGTACACCATCACCGGGTCGCCCGCGATAGAGGCCTGCACCGCCATCTCCTCAATGCCGCTGGAGAGTTGGGTCAGCAGGGCACACTCCGGGGGAAGCGCGCCGACGTGGAACGGGTGGAAGCCCGCCCGGTCCACCAGTACGGGCACCTCCACGCAGGCATCCTGGGGCAGATTGGTGATGAGGCACGTGTTCCGCACATTCCCGTTGAACCGGAACGGTTCGCCGCCCATCAGGGCATTGATGATGTAGGCGGCGTACTCGTGCCCGCGCTGCAGGTCCTCCGCTGTCAGAGGACGTTCCAGGCGCTCCTGCACTTCCTGTTTCCAGGTCGCCTCCCGGCGCTGATATTCCTTCAGGATGTAGGCATACTCACCGGGGTTCCAGTTCGTGCCGTGGGTGCAGTACTTCTCAATCAGGTCAGGGCGTTTGCGGAACCACCAGTTGTACTCCGAGTTGTGGCCGCTGGACTCGGTGGGGTAGTACCCCAGGGCCAGGAACATCTCGTTGCGCACGGGCTCGGCGTTGTAGATTTCGGGGCGCTCCGTGACGGCCTGGTAGATGAGGGGATAGGCGTCTTTCCCCTTCCACTGGAATTTCAGGAACCAGGCCATATGGTTGATCCCCGCGCAGAGGTAATCCACCTCCTCGTACGGCGCACCGATCCAATCGGCCAGCATCATCGCGGTCCCCTGGACGGAGTGGCACAGGCCTGTGACGGTGATGAAACTCTGCTTCTGAATGGCCGAGACCAGCATGGCCATCGGGTTGGTGTAGTTGAGCAGGACGGCCTTCGGGCAATACCGTTCCATATCGCGCACAATTTCCATCATCGGGTTGATCGTGCGCAGGAAACGGAAGATGCCCGCAGGCCCGCGCGTATCCCCCACGTTGAGGTTCACCCCGTATTTCATCGGGATTTCAATGTCGTGTCGCCAGACCTCGGTGGAGCCCGCCAGGATCGTGGTCAGGACGACATCCGCGCCCTTCAGGGCCTCGGCCCGGTCCAGCGTGGCCTCAACCCGGGCGGGGTATCCTCCGGCCGCGATGAGTTTTTCCACCCCCCTCCTGGCCCACTCCAGCCGTTCGGCGTTGATGTCCATCAGCGCGAGGGTCGCATCCTGCAGGAGAGGGAACGTGAGGATGTCGCGTGCCAGACTCCAGGTGAATTCCAGACTTCCGGCGCCGATAAAGGCAATCTTTGTCATTGCATCCTCCTCAGGGACAGGGCCACTGGCTGGGGTCTTTCTCCGGCTCAAATCCGGGGTTGATGCGCAGGCGGCCCAGAGAGCGGTCGGTGACATAGGGGATGTAGCCACGGGCCCGCGCGCGGCAGTAGGCATCGGCAATCTGTTCCGGACGGGCGGTGTAGTCAATGGTCAGGACCAGTTTGCCTGCGGCTACCCACTGGTCCAGAATCGCCTCGCGCTGGGCTGTCCATTCGGGCGGGCTGGGTTCGTGGTCGCGCGGGTAGCCGTAGTAGAGGTCCTCCACGCCGATGCCGGTCATCGCTTCCATGTAGTCGGGGAACATCGGGCCCAGTTCCTCGGCGTTCTGCGGGAAGACACCGAAGCCCGGGCGTTTCTGACGGGCGTACCGGGTGAAGTCCAGGATGAAGTCCACCATTTCCCGCGCCGCCGTGGCGCGGCCCTGCTCCTGGTAGTACTGGTAGGCGTCCACCCGGTCCAGGTAAACCCCGTCAAAGTTGAGGGCCAGAATCCGGTCCAGATACGAATCGGGGGTCCCGTAGATGATGCGCTGCCATTCGGGGTCCCAGTAATGCACCCAGTAGTCCCCTGCCCAGGTCCCGTCCGGAGCATCCAGCCAGGGCGGCGGATTTCGGGTCCAATCGGGGTTCCAGTACCAGCGGTAGTTCTCGGTCTGCCCGATGCTCATGTAGCAGAGCACGATTTTGGGGCCACCGGGGGAGTTCTTCAGGGCCGAAACGACGTCCGGCGAGTTGCCCGCGATAGAAATCGGCACCACCACCAGATCAAAGGCCGTCCGGCCGATGCGCTCCGGGTCTACGTGCTGGAGTTGGTAGAGGAAATCGTGCACCGCGTGCCAGTCCGGGCCCGCGGGCGGGCGTGCCCGGCAGGCGCTGCCCAACCCGCAGAGGACCACCAACAGGGTCAGCCAGAGGGTCCAGCGTCGCATACTCCCTCCTATTTGAAGCCGGAAAAGGTGAAGCCCTGCACAATCCAGCGCTGGAAGTTGACGAAGACCAGCAGGATTGGGGTGACGATGAGCACCGTCGCGGCCATAATCAGCGCGGGCTGGCCGGTGTAGGTGGAGTTGAACCACGTCAGGATCACGGGCAGGGTGCGGACTTCTATTTTCTGCAGTACGATCATCGGCCACAGGTAGGCGTTCCAGTTGTTCATAAAGACCAGGATGCCGAGGGTGGCCAGCGCTGGCTTCAACTGGGGCAGGACGATGCGGAAGAAAATCTGCCACTCCGAGGCCCCGTCAATCCGACCCGCGTCCAGCAATTCGCCAGGGAGCGTCTCGCAGAACTGGCGCATCATAAAGATGCCAAACGCGTCCACCGCGCTGAAAATGACCAGCCCCCACAGCGAGTTGATCAGTCCCAGTTTGGCCAGGATCAGGTAACTGGGGATCATCGTAATCTGGAAGGGGATCATCATAGAAAGCAGGTACCAGCCAAACAGGATGCGTTTGAGCGGGAACTCAAACTTTGCCAGGAGATAGCCCACCAGGGCGCTGGTGAACAGCGTGGTGGTCACGTTGAACGCGGCGACGAAGGTGCTGTTCGCGTAGAACCGCAGCAGGGGCAGTTTGGGGTTGTTCAGAATTTTCAGGTAGTTTTCCACCGTGAAGTGCTGCGGCCAGAAGGTGGGAGGAACCCGGAGGGCCTCCGTGTTGGTCTTGAACGAGGTCAGGATCATCATCAGAAAGGGCAGCAGGGTGAGGGGCAGGCCAATCGTCAGGATCAGATATGCCAGGGAGCGTCCGGCCAACTTTCCGCCCCGCCGATAACCCTTCCGTGGAGCAGAACCGGCTTGTGGAATCGCCTGTGTGGTCATCTCAATACTCCCACCGGGTGCGCAGGATTCGCATCTGGATCAGGGTGATCCCCATCACGAGCAGGACCAGGATGAAGGACTCGGCCGCGGCCCAACCCATATTCTGGTACCGGAAGGCGTTTCTGTAAATGTCCAGCATCAGTACCTGGGTTTTGTAGCCGGGGCCGCCGTTGGTCATCACCTGGATGATGTCAAAGACCTGGAAGGAGGAGAGCATGGTCATCACGCAGACGAAGAGAAAGGTGGGCTGGATCAGGGGAAGGACGACCCGCAGGAACGCCTGGAAGGGGGTCGCGCCGTCTATGAGGGCCGCCTCCCGGAGTTCGTGGGGGACGTTCTGCAGCGCGGCGATGAAGATGACCATGTTGTAGCCGTAGTCCTGCCACAGGTACGCGATGACGACGGCCCACATGGCCACCGGCACTCCCAGGAACCCCGCGCGGGGGTCCGAGAGCCAGGCGACGGGCCGAAGGCCGACGGCGCGCAGAATCGCGTTGATCCACCCGGCCTGGGGATCGTACATGCTCATCCAGATCAGGGCCACGCCGACCGAGGAGGTCAGCACGGGCAAGAAGTAAATCGTGCGGTAGATGACCTTGAGGCGCTCTCCAATGGCTTCTAACAGGTAGGCCAGCGGCAGGGTGATGAGCAGGTTCAGCGGCAGGACCAGGAAGGCGAAAATCAGCGTGTTTTTCAGGCTGGTGCGGAAGAGGGTGGCAGGGGCGCTGGTGCCCGTGAACATTTCCACAAAGTGTCTCAATCCGACGAACGGATTGCTGCCGCCCAGCCCCAGGATAGGGCCCCCCAGCCTGCCGGGGCTGTAGTCAAAGAACATCAGGGCGAAGGCCCAGGCCAGGACAAAAATGCCCACCGATTGATAGAGCAACAGGGGCACAAGGATGCTCGCCACGAACCGACTTTTGGCAATCGCCAGTCCGCCCTTCGGACGTTTGTCGGGTTTCTGATGCCTGGTGTTCATCATCGCTCCCCCGCGGTGGAGAGTGCTGAGAAAGCGCCCTTTTGGGGAACTTTTTCGTGCTCTCTCCCTACTCCCCTGGAGTGGGAGTGCAGGACCCGGGTCCTGCACTCCCACCCGTAGCGAGACGGATTACTGGAAGGTGGAGTTGGCCTCCGTTTCAATCGCTTCCAGCGCTGCGTCAACCTCCTCCACGCCCTGCAGGACGTTCAGGATGTGGGGGTAGAGGATTTCGTAGAGCGTCCGGTCCCGGTCGGGCATATTGCCCAGGTACTGGCCGTAGGGCAGAATCTGAAGGGCTCTGGGAATCCAGGGCATGGCCTGGGCAATCTCCGGCGACTCCGCCACCACCGGCATCGCCGGAATCGTGCCGCTGGCGATATTCCACTTTGTGGCAACGGCGGGGTTGGTGGTGACAAAACGGACGAAATCCCAGGCAATATCCTGGTGGGGGCTGTTGGGCGAAACCGCCAGACCCCAGCCGGAATCTGCCACGAAGACCGGGTCGCCCTGGAAGGACGGCAGGTAGAAGTAATCCCACTCGTCCGCGAAGTCCGGGTAGTTGGTTTTCCCCAGGGCAATTGCCCAGGTGCCGATGTAGCCAATCCCCACCCGACTCTGGAAGAAGGCGTCAATGACGAAGTTGGTCGCGTCGTTGAAGACCACCGGGTCCACCACACCTGCCTTCACCGCGTCCACCATCCACTGGAGTTGAGCCTTCGCCTGGGGGGTATTGAAGGTGAAGCCGGTATGGTCGGCGTTCCAGAAGTCCCCGCCGCGCTGCTTGATGCCCGCCAGGAACGAGAAGACCGTGGGGTCGGCGGAGGTGAAGTGGAAGCCCGCGACGGACATCATGCCGGACGCGTCGCGCTGGGTCAGGGCTTTCGCGTCCGCCAGGACGTCGTCCATTGTCTTCCAGTTGGGCGGATAGGCCAGGCCCGCGGCCTGATACTTGGTCTTGTTGACCAGCACGCCGCCGTATTCCATGTTGAACTCCTGGGGGAGGCCGTACAGGACACCGTTGACGATGTAGCCACCAATCGGCGCGGCGTAGAAAGTTTTCTGTGCCTCCTCCACGGTCATCACCTCGGGCGGCACGGGCGCCAGGCGCTCGTAGTACTGCGAGATCCAGGTACCGAACATTTGCAGGATGTCCGCTTCCTGACGGGCGGGCATCGCGGTCTGAAGCGTCTGGATGTACAGTTCGTAGTCAAAGTTCTCTATCTGGATGTCCACGTTGGGGTGCTCGGCCTTATAAGCCGCGATAGCCTCTTCGTAGCCTGCGATGAAGGCCGCGTTGGTGTGCACCCACATGCGCAGCACGACCTTTTCGCCCGCAGGTGGCTGGGAGGTCGGTTGGGGAAGGGGCGGCGCGGAAGTGGGAGGTGCCTGGGTAGCGGGTGCCTGGGTGGCGGGTGCTTTTCCGCCCGACGCTAATGAACTTTAAAAAATTAACCCGGACATAAACCGGCATACTGACCACCTGACCCTTTGGGCTCACCCCTCCCCCCGGCCCCCTCCCCGCTGCCGCTGCGCGGCGCGGGGAGGGGGAGAAATGAGGGGGTTTGGGGGCGGCGGCTTCGCC
>JAPYWT010000158.1 GCA_028276215.1 Thermoflexus sp.
CCGTAAACGGCCAGGCTCAGGCGAAGACGAGGCGCTAAAGCGCCCCTCTTCACCCTGGCAACCCGGGTTCCCGAAAGACTACCGAAGGGAGAGGGCGCTTCCAGCGCCCTGTGCGACCTCAGCCAGGCCGTTTACGGCCTGGCCCACCGGGCTCCCGACGACTTTGGGACACACCCCAAGCGAGATCACCGATTGCATCCCCGGCCAATCTCTGCTATACTTGAGGCGTAACTATTCAGGCTTCCTCACCTCACCCCCGCCGCCCTCGGGCCGAAGGCCCTTCGGGCCGAGGCCTGTGGCGGCAGCGGCGAAGCCGCTGGGGGAGGGGTGAGGCTGAAAAGTTACCTTGAGGCATCCCTCACAGGAGGTGCAAATGGAATCCCGGACGGGCCTCCAGATCAGCACGCGGGCCTTTATCCAATCCCTCGTCATCCTTTTTGTCCTGATGATGGTGGCCGGCCTGCTGACCCGCATCGTCCCGGCCGGAAGGTATGACCGCCTCTACGTGGACGGCCGGGAAGTGATTGACCCCACATCGTACCGGGTGACCCCGCGGCCCGATTACCCCATCTGGCGCTGGTTCACCGCCCCGATAGAAGTGCTCGGCGCGCCCGGCAATCTGACGGTCATCGTCATCATCATCTTCATCCTGTTCATCGGCGGCTCGTTCGCGGTGCTGGACCGGAGCGGCATCGTGCGGGCCGCCATCGGGCGCATCGTGCGGCGCTTCGGGCAGGAAAAATACGCCCTCCTGCTGGTCATCTCGTTCTTCTTTATGGCCCTGGGGGCCTTCTTCGGCATCTTTGAGGAAGTCGTCCCGCTGGTGCCGGTGATGGTCGCCCTCTCCTACTCCCTGGGCTGGGATGCCCTGGTGGGCCTGGGGATGTCCGTGCTGGCGACCAATCTGGGCTTCTCAGCGGCTATCACCAATCCCTTCACCATCGGGGTCGCCCAAAAACTGGCCCAACTGCCCCTCTTTTCGGGCTGGTGGCTGCGGGTCCCCGTCTTCCTCGTCGTCTATGCTCTCTTCGCGGCCTTCCTCAGCACCTATGCCCGGAAGATAGAGCGCGACCCGACCCGTTCTCCCGTCCATCAGGAAGACCGGGCGGAGCGGGAGAAGTACCGGGTCGTACAGGCCGGGCTTGGGGAAGACCCCCCGCACGTCGGCCGCGCGCTGGCCTGGTTCGGCGCGTTCACCCTCATCATCCTGGCCGTGCTGTTCGTCGGCCCGTTCATGCCCGCCGTTTCGGATTACACGCTGCCGGTGGTGGGCCTGCTCTTCCTCATCGCGGGCGTCGGGGCGGGGTTGCTCTCGGGCGCGGGCGGCAAAACCGTCGGGCGGGCGCTGGTGGAGGGCTGGAAGGGCATCGCGGCCAGCATTCCCCTGATCCTGATGGCCGCCAGCGTCCGCCACATCGTCGTCCAGGGCGGCATTATGGACACGATTCTCCACTGGGCGTCCCGGCCCTTCAGTCAGGCCAGCCCCTTCATCGCCGTCCTCGCCATGTACGGCCTGACCCTGCTGCTGGAGTTCTTCGTCCCCTCCGGGTCGGCCAAGGCCTTCCTGATGATGCCCATTCTCCTGCCGCTGGGCGAACTCCTGGGCGTCACCCGCCAGACGACCGTCCTGGCCTACTGCTTCGGCGACGGCTTCTCCAATATGATGTACCCCACCAACGCCGTCCTGCTCATCTCTCTGGGGCTGACTTCTGTCAGTTATCCCAAATGGCTCCGGTGGTCGTTGCCGCTCTGGCTCTGGATGATCCTGGTGACGGTCGCCTTTATGGCCCTGGCGGTACTCATCCGCTACGGGCCGTTTTGAGCCACGAAAAGGGCCACGAATCCATCAACGTGAATTTGTGCTATTCATGGCAAAGACATGCAAAGGAGGACCGATGTCGCGCATTCTGGTTCTGGGTGCCGGATTGGTTGCCCGTCCCCTGGTCCAGTACCTGCTGGGCCAGCCGGACTTCCAGGTCACCGTCGCCAGCCGGACGGTAGAGAAGGCCCGCGCGCTGATCGGCGACCGTCCCAACGGCCAGGCGCTGGCCTTTGACATTGAGCGGGAGCCGGAGCGGCTGGATGACCTGGTCGCCCAGGCCGACCTGGCGGTCAGTATGCTCCCGTACATCCACCACCTGCAGGTGGCCCACGCCTGCCTGCGCCACCGCCGCCACCTGGTCACCACCTCCTACGTCAAGGACGAGATGCGCGCGCTGGACAGCGCCGCGCGGCAGGCCGGCGTCCTCTTCCTCAACGAAATCGGCCTGGACCCGGGGATTGACCACATGTCCGCCATGCGGATCATAGACCGGGTTCACGCCGACGGCGGGCGGGTGGTCTCGTTCCGCTCTTACTGCGGGGGGCTCCCCGCGCCGGAGGCGAACACCAACCCCTTCGGCTACAAGTTCTCCTGGAGCCCCCGGGGGGTGCTCCTGGCCGGCCGCAACGACGCCCGCTATCTGGAGGACGGGCAGGTGGTGGAAATCCCCAACCGCCGTCTCTTCGCCACCCGTCACACCGTGCCCGTGGAGGGCGTCGGCGACCTGGAGGCGTACCCCAACCGGGACTCCCTTCCCTACATCCAACTCTACGGCATTCCGGAGACCCGCACGATGTACCGGGGGACGCTCCGCTACCCCGGCTGGTGTGAGACCTGGCAGAAATTTGTGGAACTGGGGCTCCTGGACCTGACGGAGCGGGAGGACCTGGCCGGGATGACCTACCGGCAGTTACTGGCCCACCTGATCGGCCGTCCGGAGACGTCCGACCTGCGCCGGGACCTGGCCGTCCACCTGAACATCCCCGTGGACTCCCCCATTCTGGACCGCTTTGAGTGGCTGGGGCTCTTCCGCGACGACCCCCTCCCGCCGGAGCGGACAATTCTGGATGTCCTGGCGGTCCGCATGCAGGAGAAACTGCAGTACGCCCCCGGCGAGCGGGACATGGTGGTGCTCTTGCACGACTTCGTGGCCGAGTATCCGGACCGCCGGGAGCGCATCCGTTCCTGGCTGGTGGATTTCGGCATCCCCCACGGCGATACGGCCATGGCCCGGACGGTGGGGCTCCCGGCGGCCATCGCCACCCGGCTGATCCTGCAGGGCGTCATCCGGCTGACGGGCGTCCACATCCCCGTCCTGCCCGAAATCTACAGGCCGGTGCTGGCGGAACTGGAGGAGCGGGGCATCCGGGTGCAGGAAACCACGGGGGATTAAGGACCACGAAGGACGCGAGGGAACACAAACTTCACGTTTCACGCTTCACGCTTCACGTTTCACGCTTCACGTTTCACTTCATCCTGCTAACGGCCCTTCTGACCGCCTGCGGGGGGCCTGCGGTTGCTCCCACCGCGACGGGCACCCCCGACCCCTTCCCGGCCCTGATAGCCGTGGGGGATGCCCGCGCCGCCCATCGGGAGCGGACCGCCGCCGAGACGGCCTACCGCCAGGCGGCGGACGCCCGTCCGGAGAGCCCGACCCCCTACCTGCGGCTGGCCCGCCTCTATCGGGACTGGAACCGTCCCCCGGAGGGGCTGGACGCGCTGGCCCGGGCCGAGGAACGGGGGGCCGACCCGAAGGAAGTGGCCGCGCTGCGGGCGGCCCTCTACGCCGCGCAGGGGGATTGGGAACGGGCCGTGGCGGAGGGGGAGCGGGCCCTGGCCCTGGGCGACGACCCGGATACACTCCGGCTGGTGGCGCGCGGGTACCTGTGGCTGGGACGGTTGGAGGCCGCCCGGTCCGCCTGCCAGACCCTGGCCGAACGCGCCCCCGCCGACGCGGAGGCCCGGGAGTGCCTGGGCTTCCTGCTGGCCCTCGGCGACCCGTCGGCGGCCCGGCCGTATCTCCAGGCCGCCGACACTCCCTTCTCCGCTGACCTGCTGGCCGCGCTGGGGGAGGGGGAGCCCGCCGTCCGTCTGGCCCGCATGGGGCAGGCCGCGCTGTCCCACGGCGAGCCGGCCCTGGCCGTCCTGGCGCTGGAGCGGGCGACGGTCCGGATGCCCGACTTCGCCGATGCCCATGCCCTGCTGGGGCACGCGCTGGAGGGCATAGGTCGCTCCGAGGCGGCGCGCGTCCACCTGGAGACCGCCGCCCGACTGGCGCCGGATTCGCCGCTGGCCCGCTCCCTGCTGGGCCTGCACTACCTGAACCGGGGGGACCCCGCCGCCGCCCGTCCGCACCTGGAGGCCGCCTACGACCTGGACCCGCAGAACCCGGCCTTCGCGCTCTACCTGGGCTTCCTCTACGCCGACCTGGGACAGTACGCGGTGGCCGACATCTGGCTGGCGGAGGCGACCCGTCTGGCACCGGAGGACCCGGATGTCTGGGACGCGGTGGCCCGGTTCTATCTGGAACGGTTCCCGGGCGACGCGCGCGGGATCACGGCGGCCCGCGCCCTGGTGCGCCTGGCGCCGGATTCCGCCGGGGCCCACGCCCTGCTGGGCCGTGCCCTTCTTTTCGCGGAGGACTACGCCGGGGCAGAGGAGGCGCTGCAGAAGGCACTGGAACTGGCCCCGGACCTGGCCGTGGCTCACTACGACCTGGGGCGCCTGTATCTCCTGCGGGGCCAGCGGGAGGTGGCGCGGGCCGAATTCATCCGTGCCCTGGACCTGAACACGGACCCGACCCTGCGGGGGGAGATAGAGGGAATCATCCGGGAACAGATGCCGCAGGAATTTCTTGTAGGACAACTGCTCGCAGTTGTCCTGCAACTTTAACCCAGCCAGAAAGGAGGAACATGAACAGCGCCCGACGTACCCTCTTCTACATCCGCTACTCCATGGGCAACTTCGCCAACACCATCGCCTACCAGGTCTTCGGCAACCGCATCCAGTTCTACTACGTGGACATCCTGGGGCTGAACGCGGCGGTAGCGGGCATCATCTGGACGGTTTACGGCTTCTGGAACGCCATCAACGACCCGCTGATGGGCCAGATTTCCGACCGGACCCGCTCGCGGATGGGCCGGCGCGTCCCCTACGTCCTCTTCGGGGCCATCCCCCTGGGCCTCTCGTTCTTCTTCCTCTGGACGCCGCCGGGGCACAGCCCCGCCGTGCTGGCCGCGTACTTCTTCCTCATCCTCTTCATCTTTGACGGCCTCTACAGCCTCACCTGGATCGCCTACACCTCCCTCTTCCCGGAAATCGCGACGACGGTGCGGGATCGGGTCAACCTCTCCGCCGCGCGGGAGGTCCTGGCGGTCATCGCGTTGCTGCTCTCCTACATCCTGGCCCCCATCCTGGCGGATACGGTGGGGTACATCTGGATGGGCGCCATCATGGGCGCGCTGGTCGCCATTGGATACCTGGTTTCCACCATCGGGATTCGGGAGCGTCCGCTGGAGGTGGAGGGCGTCGTCGGCCTGCTGCAGTCGTTGAAAATTGTCCTCTCCAGCGTGCCCTTCCGCTGGTTCCTGGGCGCGAACATGGCGAAGGAGTACATCTGGCTGGCCCTGGCGGCGACGCTCCCCTTCTGGCGCAAGTACGCCCTGGGCATCCTGGGCCCGACGGAAGTGTTCGGGATGCGGATGAATCCGGGGGACGCGGAGGCCCTCCTGCTGGGGGTGCCGATTCTGCTGACTGCGCCGTCGCTCCTGCTCTGGCGGCCCATCGTCCCCCGCCTGGGCTACCGCCGGGCCTGGATTCTGGCCAGTTTTGTCTTCATCCCCGGCTTCCTGCTGATCACCTTCGCCCGCGATTTCTACACGGGGCTCCTGGGGACGGTCCTGGCCGCTCCGGGGCTGGCGGGGTCTATGATTATGCCGTTCCCGGTCCTCTCGGAGATTGTGGACGATGACGCGGCCCGCCACGGCTCCCGCCGGGAGGGCATCTTCTTCGGGATGAACGCGGGGATCATCAAACTGGCCTTCTCCGCCCAGGGGGTGCTCTTCGCGGCGGTGATGTCCGCCGCCGGATACATTGCCGGAAGCGACGTCCAGCCCGCCAGCGCGGTCTGGGGGGTCCGCTTCCTCATCGGCATCACCCCCATCATCGCCTGCCTCATCATTGCCTATTGCATGTACCGGTATCCCCTGGGCCGGACCCGCGCGGTGAAGGGCGCGCCGGTGCAGGAGGCGGTTGCTCCGGGGAGCGAATAGACAACCATTCGGGCTGTGACTGGTGCAACTTAACAAATTGTTCCGACAATCCATTGCCTGTTCCAGGGCAGAGTTGCACCGGTTGTGGGGGGGGGGGGGGGGGCGCGGCCCGCCCCCCCCCCCCCCCCCCCCCCCCCCCGGCCCGCCGGGC
>JAPYWT010000221.1 GCA_028276215.1 Thermoflexus sp.
TCCGCAGCCACATCTCTTTGCCCGACCCCGGCGCTCCGACCACGATGAGGTGCCCGTCCTGATCCCCCAGGTCCAGCCGCCAGGGGGCCTGTTGCTGACGGGCGGGGTTATCCAGGAGGCCGATCAGGGCCCCCAGCCAGGGACGGTTGGGCAACGTGGGGGGGCGGGGTGGCGGTGGGGTGCCAGGCGGCGGGCCCAGAGGCTTCCCGCAGGACGGACAGAAACGGACCGACGGCCGGACCGGTTTCTGGCAGTGGGGGCAGAGGGCGAGAACCGGCTGTCCACAGCCGGAGCAGAACTGGGCGCCCGGACGCAGTGGATTCCCGCAGCGGCTGCAGAAACGGGGCGTCCGGAGTGGGGGGACCGCTTCAAACCACCAGCCCTGACCGTTCCATCCCGCGTACCCCTCCCGCTGGAGCAGGTCGGGGAGGGGGATGTGGGCGGGAAGGGGTTCCGGCCAGGGGCTGGGCAGTTTCTTCAACCCCATCCGGGCCGCCGTGGCGGCCAGATGCTGGACGACGACCTCCATATCCGTCTGGCTGCTCCCTTTCTTTTGCTGAGGGAGCAGGTCTTTGGAGTCGTATAACTTCCGTCGCTGACCGGTCGCGGTGATTTCCTGGATGACGATCCGCTCGGTCGGCACGCCGACCAGCGTATCGGTGTCCCCGGCAGTCCGGTAGGTGCCGGCGACCCGGGCGACCTGGAAGAGTTCAAAGACTTCGTTATCTCCCACCTGCAGGTATCCCCGGCCGGGCATCCGGGGGAGGTAAGCCGCGTCGGGGCGGTGGAGCATATCCTGGCTCTCGGCGGCGTCCTCCACCCGCAGGCAGATGCGGAAGCGGGAGTTGGCCCAGATTTGCTGGCTGACTTTCCCGCGCGGGCTCTGGGTGGCCAGGATCAGGTGGATGCCCAGCGACCGTCCCACCCGCGCGACCCGTACCAGGCCGTCCATAAACTCCGGATAGTCGGTGACCAGTTCGGCGAACTCGTCCACGATGATCACCACGCGCGGGAGGGGCTCCATCCCCTGTCCCTGTTTCTGCCAGTACAGTTCCTGATATTTGGCGATGTCGCTGACGTTGTACTGGTTAAAGAGGTGCTCCCGCCGCTTGATCTCCGCTTCCAGGGCGACCAGGGCCCGTTCGGCCAGGTTGCCGCTGATGTTGGTGACCAGTCCCAGCGTGTGGGGGAGGGGGGCCAGGGGGGCGAACGCACCGCCTCCCTTGAAGTCCACCAGGATGAAGCCCAGGTCGTAGGGATGGTGGCGCAGGGCCAGGCTGATGACCAGGGTCTGGAGCATTTCGCTTTTGCCGGAGCCGGTGGTCCCGGCGACCAGCCCGTGGGGGCCGTGGCCGGTGTGGCTGAGGTCCAGCACCAGGGGCTGTCCGCCCCGCCGGATGCCCAGGACGGCCTTGAGCAGGTGGTCCGGCGAACGGTTCGTCCAGTCCCGCTGTGCGTTGTGCTGCTGGATGTCCTGGATGCCCAGCACGTCCAGGAGGCGGATGTTGGAGGGAAGGGCGACCGCACTTTCGGGGGAGAACACCCGCAGGGGGGCCAGCGCGCGGGCCAGTTCCTCCGCCGCCCGGCGATCCACCTGGTCCGCCGTTCCGGAGAGGGGAGGGGCGGCGATGCCGACCGTCTGGACCTGAACCGTGCTGGGGAGGGAGACCTCGGCCACAGTGGCGCATCCCTGGGGCAACCGGGCGATGCGGTCGTTCAGGAAGATGGCGGTCCC
Source organism: Thermoflexus sp. (assembly GCA_028276215.1). Taxonomy (GTDB): domain Bacteria; phylum Chloroflexota; class Anaerolineae; order B4-G1; family DUEL01; genus SpSt-77. The sequence continues at coordinate 1,736 of JAPYWT010000221.1, forward strand.
GTTCAGCCGACGGCCCTCGGAGAGGAGGAGGTGGAGGGCCGGATGGTGGGGGTCGGCCTGCTCGTCCGCCACGACCAGGACCAGCCAGGGCCAGTCCGGCGGCGCGTCGTCCGAGCGGCGGGAGGCGAGCCGATTTCTCCGCTCGTTCAACTCGTCCAGCAGGCGGTTGAGCAGTTCCTGGGCTGAAACGGAGTCGTTGGCCAGGGTGGGGAAACGGGCGCTGCCGTCCAGGATGTGGGCGTGGGGAAGCCATTTGGCCCATTCCCAGTCCGCGGTCCGGCGGGAGGGGTAGACCATCAGCAGGTGCACTTCATCGGGGGCGTGGTGGACGACCAGGCTGGTCAGGAGCGCGCGGGCGACGTTTTCCCGCAGCGGCAACGGACCCGCCAGCCCCAGGGGGCCGGCGCGCAGGTCCACCAGCAGGGGGACGGCGGGCACCCAGGAGTAGGTGGCCTCCAGGTCCAGGACGGGCTGGTAGCGGGGGTCGGGGAGTTCCGGCCGGGGCGCGGAGACCTGGACCGAAGAGGGGAGGGTCCCCACGCCGATGCGCAGGTTCAGGAAGTCCTCGTCGGTCGGGCGGCGCTCCCAGAGGCGGCGGTCCCGGCTCCTCGCCCGGGCCAGCAGGATGTCCGGGCCGGGGTCTTTCTCCGTCCGGATGCGCTGCTGCTGGGCCTGCACCTGCTGGAGGTAATGGGCCTGCTGCTGCAGGGCTTGCTGGTACGCGCGCTCTTTCGCTTCCTGCTCCCGCCGATGTTGCTGACGCTGCGCGCGGGTGCCCAGAATGCCCCCCAGGGCGGAAAAGAGAGACATGGGAAGCATGAGACAGGGCATGATCAGTTGGTAGGGCTGAGGGTTCTCTGTAAGAAAGTAGCCTACAGCGAAATAGCCACCAGTCATAAAGAGAGCGCCCGCCAGGGGAAGGAGCGCGGTGTACCAGATGAAGCGCGGGGGCGGGGTCACCTGGGGAGGAGCGGGCAGTTTGACCTCCCCCGAGGGCAACGGCTCCAGAACGCGAGGGGGGCGGTTGAAATCTATTGTCACTCCCATAGCGCGATCAGTTCGTAGACTTCTACTGGTTCCTGAAATCCGGCGACCGGGGCCGGGGGGAGCGGGCGGACCTGCACCCGGTCCCGTACCCGCTGATAGGCCTCCCGGCTGAGCAGAATCTGGCCGGGGGCGGCCATCTCCTCCAGCCGCTTGGCCAGGTTCACGCAGGCGCCGATGGCGGTGTAGTTCAGTTGCTGGGATGTGCCGATGTTGCCCACCACAGCCTCCCCCACCGAGATGCCGATCCCGTATCGGAGCGAAGGGGCGGAGGGGGTGGACTGCTGGTACGCCCGAACGGCCTCCTGAATCCGCAGGGCCGCCCGGATCGCCCGCAGGGGGTGGTCGGGCTGCGGCAGGGGGGCATTGAACACCGCCATCACGGCGTCGCCGATGAATTTATCCAGAGTTCCCTCTTCCGCCAGCACCGCCTCTGCACCGATGGCCAGATACCGGTTGAGGGTCTCCACCAATTCCTCCGGGCCACACCGCTCGCTGAAGGCCGTGAAGCCCCGCAGGTCGGCGAAGAGGACGGTCACCTCCTGGCGCTGGCCCCCCAGCCGCAGGCGGGTGGAATCCTCCAGCAGCCGCTGGACCACGGCCGGGGAGACGTAGCGCTGGAACGTTTCCCGGATGAACCGCTCCTGGGCTTCCAGGCGGCGCTGTTCGGTCAGGTCTTCCACGACGATGGTCACCCCGCCATCGCCGGAGGTCGGTTCCTCCAGGGGGGAGACGACCAGTCGCAGATACGTCGTCCCCCGCTCCGGCAATTCTACTTCCACCTCCTCCACCAGCAGCGGGCGGCGTCCCCGCTGAAGCCGGTCCACCATCGGCTCCAGGATGGGCCGTAGAGGGGGGAACGCTTCTCTGTAGGGCAGCCCGATGGCCTGCGCAGCGGGGCAACGGAGAATCCGTTCGGCCGACCGGTTGACCAGCGTGATCCGCCCGGCCGGGTCGGCGGTGATGACGCCACTGGCGATGGAGGCGAACACGCTGTCCATCAGATTTTTGGCCGCCGTCACCCGTTCAAAGAGGCGGGCGTTCTCAATGGCGATGGCCGCCTGGTCGGCGAAGGCCGTCAGCAGGTCCCGCTCCCGGTCGGAGAAGAGGCCGGTTCGGGCCCGATTGTCGGCATAAATCACCCCGGTGATCCGTCCCCGTACCCGCAGGGGGACGCAGAGGATGGAGCGCAGGTTGTAACTGACGATGCTCTCCTGGGCCTGGAAGCGGGGGTCCATCAGGGCGTCGGTGGTCAGGATGGGTTGCCCCTCCCGGGCCACCCGGTAGACGATGCTGCGGCTGATCCGGAACTCGTCCCCCGTGAGGGTTTCCTGGTCTATATGGCGGGCCGCGCGGAATTCCAGGTCTCCGGTCTCCGGGTTCAGCAACATCAGCATCGCCCGTTCGGCGCCGGTGAGGCGGACGATCTGGTCCATCACCTCGTTCAATACCGTATCCAGGTCCAGGGAGGAGTTAATGGCCCGGGCGATGTCCACCAGGGCCTCCATCTGGGCCCGGTCTTCGGCCATCGCGCTCACGTCGTGCTCCAGGGTGTCCAGGGCGCTCTCTATCTCCCGGATGGAGGCCAGCAGACGGCCGGCCAGCAGGGCATCGCCCGCGGTGCGGGCCTGGGCCCAGAGGCGGCGAAGGGCCGCCAGTTCTTCCCGAAGTTGGGCGACGGAGGTCGGAAGGTTCATCGGAATTACCTACCACGAAGGGCACAAAGGACTCACAAAGGACACAAAGGGATAAAATGTCATCCTTCGTGCAAATACCTACCCGGTTGGTTTGCAGACAACGTGGCGCAGGCTGTCAGCCTGCGCACAGGCCTGGCGGCCTGCGCTACGTGTAAATACCTACCCGGTTGGTTTGCAGACAACGTGGCGCAGGTTGCCAGCCTGCGCACAGGCCTGGCGGCCTGCGCGGGGCATGCCTTCGCCGCGTCTTTGATAGCGCTTGCCCGGGTGCTCCCTGGCAGGTAGTTACCCCCTGGAACAAAAATACACCGGAATCCGTTTTTCGGCAAGTGGCCGCGGTTAGCCGGTAGCGGTTAGCCGGTAGCCGTTAGCCGTTAGCCGGTAGCCGGTAGCCGGTAGCGGTTAGCCGGTAGCCGTCAGTGGACGGGTTGCCCGCAGCGGGGGCAGAAGCGGGCGCCGGGGCGGAGCGACGCGCCGCAGGACGGGCACCGGGCCGG
>JAPYWT010000160.1 GCA_028276215.1 Thermoflexus sp.
GGACGGTGGGTACGGCCACGAGCGGATAGACGTGCCGCCCAGCCGGGCCAGTCTGCTGGACCCCCAGGTCATCGCGGCGGAGCGGGACCGGCTGGCCCAGGTCCGGGCCCTGTTCACCCCCCAGCGCTACTGGCACGGGCCGTTCCGGTTGCCCGTGGATGCGGCCATCAGTTCCTATTTCGGGACCCGTCGCTCCTACAACGGCGGGCCGTACAACAGTTACCACGAGGGGGTGGATTTTGACATCGGGGCCGGGGCGAAGGTCTACGCGCCGGCCGACGGCGTGGTCGTCCTGGCGGAGCCCCTGGCGGTGCGGGGCAACGCGGTGGTCATAGACCACGGGTGGGGGGTTCTGACGGGTTACTGGCACCTCTCCCAGATAGAGGTGACGGTGGGGCAACGGGTGCGCGCGGGGGAGGTGATCGGACGGGTGGGGAACACCGGCCTCTCCACCGGCGCCCACCTGCACTGGGACTTCTGGGTGGGGGGCATCAACGTGAACGGCCTGCGGTGGGTGGCCGCCGACGGCCCCTGGGCCGCCCCGGAGCGGGCCGCCGCGCCCTGAAGGGGCGTCGGGAATGCTCACGGGCCCGGAGCAGGCGGCGGGCCTGCCGCTCCCAGCGGGCCGGCACCAGCACCTGGACCTCTCCCAGTCCGTCCACGGTAATCCCCAGGGCCCGCCCGGCACTCTCGTAGCGGAGGACCGCCGGGATGCCATGGCTGCGCAGGTACGTCCGTACCACTTCAGCGGGCAGGAGCCCCTGGGTGACCGTCACCACCCTGTACCGGATTTGACGCGGGACCCGGCGAGCAGTTGTCATGGGCGCTCTTTCCTCTTACTGCTTACGGCTCACCGCTGACGGCTGACGACTAACCGCTGACGGCTCACTGCTGACGGCTGACGACTAACCGCTGACGGCTCACCGCTGACGGCTAACGACTAACCGCTAACGGCTGACCATGGCCATTCTTTCCACCGACCCCGCCCGTCGGCGGGGAATCCGCAACACGGCCCTCTCCAGTTTCTTCCTGGGCTGGGCGCCCATCCTGGGCAAACTGGCCTACTCCCAGGGCGTCACCCCGTTCAGCCTGGCCGCCTTCCGCACGCTGGTAGCCGTCCTCCTGCTCTGGACCTGGTACCTGCTCTTCCGGCGGGACTGGCTGACCCCGCTGCGCTGGGGGGAACTGGTCGGCTGCATCGCGGTCGGCGCCATCAACGGCATCGGTTCCCTGCTCTACTATTCCGGCCTCTCCCGCCTGGACGCCTCGCTGGCGTCGTTCCTGAACACGCTATACCTGCTGTGGGTGGTGCTCTTCCTGGCGGCCTCCGGTCAGCCGGTGGGCCGGACCACGCTGCTGCGGATCGCGCTGGCGATTGGTGGCGTCTACCTGCTCACCGGGGGGAGCAAGGGGGAGCCCAACTGGCTGGGCGCGATGCTGATGGTCGCGTCGGCGGCGACCTTCGGCTGGCACCTGGTCATGGGCCAGTGGCTGCTGGCGGACGTCCCTTCGCAGGCCGCGACGCCCTACATTCTCACCGCGATGGCCGCGACGGTGGGCCTGGCGCGGGCCCTTCAGGGCCGACCGGTGGAACCCATCCCCCCGGGAGGGTGGGGGGCCATCGTCGCACTGGGGGCCACCACCGCCATTTCCCGCCTCCTGATGTTCGCGGGCCTGCGGCGGCTGGGCGGCATTGAGACGGCCCTGGTCAGCCTGCTGGAACTGGTGGTCTCCCTGGGGCTGGCCTTCCTGCTCCTGGGGGAACGGATGACCCCCTTGCAGTGGGGCGGCGGCGTCGTCCTGGTGGGCAGCATTCTGCTGGGTGCCCGGGAGAGGCCCTGATTTCCGCCCGACGTAATTACCTACCCGCTGTCATTGCGAGGCGGCAATGGCCGCCGAAGCAATCTCCCCACAGGCCTGGAGATTGCTTCGCCGCCTTCGGCGGCTCGCAATGACGCGGGTGGGTAGGTATTTACCGCCCGACGGTAAACCGTTGGGCTGATTCAGCGAAGCCCTGCGGGCTACTTTTGAGCCCCGAAGGGGCTTTGCCACGTAAGCCCGACGCTTTAGCGTCGGGCTTTCTGTGCCGGGAGGTTCTACCCGGCAATGCTCAGTGCGCGTACCGGGCAGCGGGTGATGCAGAGACCGCAGCCGTAGCACTTCTCCGGCGTCAGCACCGCCTTCTTCTCCACCACGTGGATGGCATCGTAGACACAACTGGCCTCACAGAGGCCGCAGCCCGTACAGGCGTCCACGTCCAGAATGGGCGGGACGTGGGCCGTCCGGAAGGTCCACTCCTCCCAGCGGCGGATGGCCAGCCCCCGCACTTCCTCCACCGAGGCGTACCCGTGGTCGTCCAGCCACTTCTCTATCTCCCGGGCGACCCTGCCGAAAATGCGCGGTCCCTTGAGAATGGCGGCCGTGCAGATGCCCACCGCGCTGGCGCCGACCATAAAAAACTCTATGGCGTCCGTCCCCTTGCTGATGCCCCCGACGCCGATGATGGGCAGGTCCACCGTCCGGGCGATGTCAAAGACGCAGCGGAGGGCCAGCGGCTTCAGCGCCGGACCGGAGAGCCAGCCGTACCCCTCCCGGCTTCCCATCAGCAACCGTCCCGTCTCCACGTCCACCCCCAGGCAGGGGCCGAAGGAGTTGATGGCGACGATGCCGTCGGCCCCGGCCTCGGCGGCGGCGCGGGCCGCCGTCTTCATATCCCGGAAGGGGCTCAGTTTGACGAATACCGGCACGTCCACCGCTGCCTTTGCCGCCCGGATGGCCTCCACCATTGGGGTCGGGTCGTCGCCGATGTAGTGGGTGGAGAGTTCCAGCGCGTCGGCGAAGGGGCGCACCCGGGGAGCCAGTTCGGCAATCTCTTCGGCGGTGTAGCCGATGCTGATGATGAGGGGAAGCCCGGTCTCCTTCGCCAGCGGGTACTCCCGCTCAATGAATTGCTCCACTGGCAATTCCGACCAGAGTTCGGTGTTCAGGAAGCCGCCGGGGATTTCGGCCATATTGGGCGTGGGGACGACGGCGGGCCGGACCGAGACGGTCTTGGAGACGATGGCGCCGGCCCCTCCGGCGGCGCAGGCCTTCATCGCCTCCCCGTTCCACACCGGCGGCCCGGCGGCGGGCAGCACAGGGTTCTTCAGAGTAAGACCGGCAATGGTGACTGAGAGATCGGCCATCGGGAACCTCTTAACGGGGATATATGCGGATTGCAGGCGGATTTTGTATATTGTGGGACCCGCAATACGTGAAACGTGATACGTGATGCGTGAAACGTGATGCGTGAAACGTGATACGTGATGCGTGATGAGCGATATGCGATAGGCGATTCGCGATATGCGATATGCGATACGCGATTAGCGATCAGCGATGGGCGGAGTCAGCGGAAGGCGAATGGTGAACCGGCTACCGACGCCGTAGACACTCTCCACGGTAATATCGCCGCCGTGGAGGCGGACCAGTTCGCGGGCGATGGCCAGCCCCAGACCCACGCCCTGTTGCTCCATCTGCTCCCGGTCTATCTGCCGGAAGCGTTCAAAGACATGGGGGATTTCCTCCGGGCGGATGCCCACGCCCTCATCGTTCACGCCGACTTCCACCCAGTCCCCGGCGACGCCCACGTCCACCACCACCCGCTTCCCTTTCCCGCGCGAGAACTTGATCGCGTTGTCCACCAGGCGGCCCAGGGCATCGGCAAAGAACGGCTCACAGATGGGGACGGGCGGCAGTTCGGGGGGCGTGCGCACTTCCAGAAGAACGCCGTTCTGGGTAGCCTGCGGCTCATATCGGTATACCGTCTGCCGGACCACTTCGGCGAAGTTCTCGTGCGGACGAACCAGCAGGCGGAATTCCGTCGCCGCCTGACCGGTATCCAGCCGGATCAGGGTCAGCAGGTCCTGCACCAGCCGGTTCAGCCGGTCGGAGCCGCGCCGGATTCCCTCCAGGAATTGCTGCAACTCCCCTGGCGAGAGGGAGGGGAGTTCCTCCAGGGCCAGTTCAGTGTACCCGGTGATGTAGGTCAGCGGGGTGCGCAGTTCGTGGCTCAGGACGGTGACAATCTGTCGCTTCAGTTGGTCAAACTCGCTGGATATGGCCTGTTGAATTTCCCCGGCCCGCTTCAGGCGGGAACGCACCACGACCAGGAGTTCCTCCGGGTCAAAGGGCTTGGTCAGGTAGTCCTCTGCCCCCATGCTTTTGCCCCGCAGGATGTCCTCCCGGGTGGTCCTGGCAGTGAGGAAGATAAACGGGATGGTCAGGCCGTCGGGGCGGGCACGCACCGCGTGGTAGAATTCGTAGCCGTCCATATTGGGCATCATGATGTCAGCGACGATGAGGTCGGGGCGCACCCGCTCCATCACCTCCAGCCCCTTCTGTCCGTCGGTCGCGGTCAGGACGGTATAGCCTGCCCGCTGCAGGATCATCCGGATGGCGTTCAGCAGGGGTTCGTGGTCTTCCACAACCAGGATGCACGGAGCGGTCACTTTGCCGGTTCCTCCTCAAACATTTCCACCTGGTACGTGTACACCCGGAGTCCCGGGCGGCGGTAGTCGTCGGCGGAAAGGCCGGCCTTGAGGCAGAGGTGGGCCATAAACTCGTGGGGGTCGGGGAGTTTCTCCCAGACCTGCGGCAGGAAGGTGGCCCGGTGCCAGCCGCGCTCAATGATGACCCCGTCCACCCCCGGGCGGAGTTTGCCCAGCAGGTCCGCCGGCCCGTCGTACTCCAGCGGCTGGGGGACGGTCAGGACAGAAATCTCTATGTGGGTGCGGTCCAGTTCCCGGCGGTTCAGGGGCGGGAAGCGGGGGTCGTGGAAGGCCGCGGCGATGGCGTTCTCCTGCACGTCCAGGACCAGCGGGCGGCGTGGCTCTATGGAGCCGATGCACCCCCGCAGTTCCCCCCCGATGGTCAGGGTGACGAAGGAGGCGCCGGGCCGCCGCAACGCCTCCGAGACGGTGTTCAGGTCCACCTCCGGCGGGTCCTGGCCCTCCAGAGCCCGGGCGATGGTCTGACGGGCCAGGGTGAGCAGGTACTGGCGGTCTTCCGGAGAGAGCGCCATTTCACACCTCCCCTCTATCCGAACACCACGGCGGCGTAGCCGACGAAGTCGGTGGCGGGGCCCCGCGGCATCACCTGATAACTGTTGGTGTATTCCAGGAGCACGCCCTTCCGGGCACCCAGCGAGCGGGCGGCGACGATGGTGGCCGCGATGGCCCCTCCGCCGCAGGCGTTGTGGTGGGTCTCCGTCTCGGGGATGACCTCCTCGGCCCGCATGTCCAGCATCAGGCGGATGACCCGCTCGTCGTTGGCGCGGGCCCAGGCCAGGGCCCGTTCGCCGGTCCCGGCGGGGGCGAAGCCGTAGTACATCGCCCCGTAGTGGGTCAGGTCGGAGGTGCCCACCACCACGGCGCGCTTCCCGGAGGCAGCGACCGCCCGGGCGATGGCCTCCCCGGCCTCCAGGGCCCGTTCGTCCGGCGAGACCAGAATGGGGAGAATGCGGGCCTGGGGGAAGAGGTACTGGATGAACGGGACCTGCACCTCGGCGGAATGCTCACCCGCGTGGGCCTCGGGGGCGTCCACCAGCGTCCCTGCGCCCTCCTGGATGACCGCCTGGGCCAGGTCGGCGTCCACTTCCACCTCCCCCAGCGGGGTCAGCCAGGCTCCGCTCCCATACACCGCCGGTCGGAATCCCCCCCAGCGGTGGTTGGCGCTGAGGAGGACGACGGTATCGGGGGTGAACTGGGAGCGGATGGCGGCGAAGACTTTGGCGGCGGTGGGGCCGGAGAAGACCCACCCGGCGTGGGGGACGACCCCGGCGACAATGTTCTCCGGCAGGCCGGTGAGCGGCTGGGCGGGCAGGCACTCCTCAATCATCCGAACGCAACCCGCGCGGTCCGCTGGATAGAACTGTCCGGCAACGACAGGACGTCTGACGCGCATCCTGACCTCCTTGGACGACAGACAACAGACGACAGACCACGGACGACCCTTTACACTTGCTGGGAGTGTCCGGGTGGATGTATCCGTACTTACATTATACACCCAATTTGGGTCAGGGGCAACGGTTGTAACCCAGTGCTTTATCAATGCTCTGATGAAAATGCTCGTAGTGAGCCACGAAGCGCAGGGGAATGGGGGGATTTTGCGGCGGCGGCCAAAGGCCG
>JAPYWT010000161.1 GCA_028276215.1 Thermoflexus sp.
AGCGCAGGATTCATCCTGCACCAGACAGGATAGATCCCGGGCTACAGCGGCAGGGTAAAGTAGAACGCCGCCCCCCGACTCTCCTCGCTCTCCACCCAGATGCGCCCGCCATGGGCCTCCACGATGCGCCGACAGATCGCCAGCCCCAGCCCGCTCCCCTCCGCCTGTCCCTCTCCGATACGGACAAACTTCTCAAACAGCCGCTCCTGCAAATCGCGCGGGATACCGGGCCCGGTATCCACCACTCCCACCCTGACCTCCCCCTCCCCCGCATCCACCGACACGGTCACCCGGTCGCCGGGGCGGCAGTACTTGACCGCGTTGGCAACCAGGTTTAGCAATGCCTGCCGGATGCGGCCAGCATCTCCGGTAACGGTGGGCAGGGTAGCGGGCAACGAGACCTCCAACCCAATTCCCTTCGCCTCCGCCTGAGGGCGCAGGGCCTCCAGCACCGATGCCACTATCTGCTTCAGGTTCACTGGCTCCCGGGCCAGGAAGACCCGACCGGATTCCAGACGCGCCAGGTCCAGAAACTCCCCGGCCATCCGGCTCAGCCGCAGGGCTTCCTGCTGGATCAACCGCGCGAACTCGTTGCGCTCCTGGGGGGCGATGCCCTCACGAGTGATCAAGTCGGCGTAGGACGCGATCACTCCCAGCGGCGTGCGCATCTCGTGGACGATTTCTGCCACCAGGTCCGACTGCTCAAAGAGAACGGCGTTCTCCACGGCAATCGCGGCCTGGTCAGCCAGAATGCGCAGGGTCTCCATGTCGTCCGGGGTAAAGGATCCCCCGTTGCGCCGGTTGATCACCTCCAGGACGCCGATGATCTTTCCGCGCACCGCCATCGGCACCGCCATCAGGGAGCGGGTCTCCAGGCCGGTCTCCCGGTCCACCTGCGCGTAGAACCGGGGGTCTTTTCGGGCATCGGCGACCACCACCGGCTCGTTGTGCTGGAAGACCCAGCCCGCGATGCTATCCATCGGCACGGCCATCTGATAGATGGCGTGGCCATCTGGGTGAGTGGTGGCCTCAAAGCGGAGTTCCCCTGTCCGCCGGTCCACCAGCAGAACGGAGCCGGTCTCGGCGCCCGTGAGGTCGCAGACGGCGCGGACGATTTCGGAAAGCAGTGGGCGCAGACTCAGCGTGGAGTTGAGAAGACGGCTGACCTCAATAATGCGTTGCAGACGGATGACGCGTTCCTCCGCCTCCATGTGCTACTCCGTATTCCGTGTTTCTTGGGATTATCCCTCCAGACACTTTTCCGCCAGACGGGGCAGAGTCTCCGTCACATCGGCGTGGAAGACGGCGGCGGCGAACGCGTCGGCGTAGGTACTCTGCAGGTTGAAGATCAACAGTGCTCCCCCGCTGGCATGGGTGATGGCCGGGAGTTTGGCCGCGGGCATCACCATCAGTGACGAGCCGACCACCAGCATCAGGTCGGCCCGGCGGGCATGCTCCATCGCGGCGATGAACACCTCTGTAGGGAGTTGTTCGCCGAAGAGGATGACATCCGGCTTGACCACCCCGCCGCAAAACGGGCATCGCGGCACCTCCCCCCGCTCCACGGTCTCCTCCAGCCCCTCCGCCGACGTCTGCCGGAAGCAGTTCAGGCAGGTCGCCGTCCGCAGGTGGCCGTGCAGTTCCAGGACGACGCGGGAGCCGGCCCGTTGATGCAACCCGTCTATGTTCTGCGTGATGACGGCTTGGATGCGGCCGGCGGCCTCCAACCGGGCCAGAGCGATATGGGCCGGATTCGGCTGGGCCTGGCGCATCAGCGAGACCAGCGGGCGCACCCACTGGTAGAAGCGCTGAGGGTCCCGCCGCAGCGCGTAGATGGACGCCACCTCCATCGGGTCATCCTTCTCCCACAGCCCGGAGCCCGGAGAGCGGAAGTCCGGGATGCCCGAGGGCGTGCTGATCCCCGCGCCGGTCAATGCCACCGCGTGGCGGGCATTCCGCAGCAGGGCCGCCGCCCGCTCCAGTTTCGCATCTATCTCTCCCATTTGCATGGCTTCCCTTCAATGGGACACGGATGGACACGGATGGTACGGATTTTTCATCCGTGCCAACCCGTACAAACCCGTGTTGATCCGCGTTCTATTCCATTTTGCCCGATCAGGATTTGAAAATCCGGATCGGCGTGCCGACCCGTTTATCCCCCTGGATGAAATCGTCCTCCGCGCCGCCGACCGGATAGACCCAGCGGTAAATCCAGCGCGCCGCGTCTATGGAGACGTTGACGCACCCGTGGCTGCGGGGGACGCCGAAGTCGTTGTGCCAGTACGTGCCGTGAATCGCCGTCCCGCTGGGGTCAAAAAACGTGTTCCAGGGGACGCCCGGCAGGTCAAACAGGTCCGCCGGAACCGGGTCCTCCGGCTTCTGGGGACGGTTGCTCATGTGCCGGGAGACCTGTTTCAGGATGACGACGTGGTCGCCTTCAGGCGTGGAGAGGTCCTCCTCCGTCCCGTCCTCCAGCACCCGCTTCCCGATGCCCGACGCGCAGCGGGTGGTGAAGACGACGCGGTCCCCCTCGTAGCAGGTCACCGTCTGTTTGGAAAGGTCAATCTCTATCCGCTTGGCCCCCACAAAGGGACGGATCGGAGCCAGTTCCCGCCGGGAGAGACGCCGGATGTCCGTCGCCAGCACCCACTGGTAGCCCGTGGGCGGGAGTTCGTCGTAGATTTTGTACCATGCATTCCCCCCGTCGTCAAACGCGATCCCGACGACGTGGTAGGTGGTCCGGTTGTAGAAGCGGTAGACGACCTTCGCCTCCGGATGGGGCTCCTCGCGGGCGTCGGTGTAGGGGACGCAGACCTCGCCCCAGAAGCCCCAGTCGCCGATGTTCGTCTCGGGCACCTGGGGCGGCCAGACCCACATGGGCTGGACCCAGGCGGAGAAGACGTATCCGTCGGGGGTCTCGTACCAGAGGTCGTTGTAAGCGTTCAGGCCGGAGGCCCGCACCTCCCGCACGATGGGGAAGACGTCGTCCCGTTTCCAGCCGCCGAGACGGTTGGCGTCCCGCCGGGGGGCATCGTAGAGGGTGACGGGGTGGATGGCCCGGCCCATGCGCACGGGCCCGCCGGACTGGGGCCGCCAGAGCCACCTCCGGCCCGGCCAGGGGGCCAGCGCGGCCAGCGCGGTGAGGGAGAGTCGGAGAAATTCGCGGCGGGTGTACCTCACCCCTCCCCCGCCGCCTGCGGCGGCACCCCCTCCCCTCTCCTGGCCTGCGGCCAGGAGAGGGGAGGGGGTAGCGGCGAAGCCGCTGGGGGTGGGGTGAGGAAATACCCTCCTACTCATACACCTTCTCCTCCGCCTGCTCCGCCTCTGGCGCGTCGGCCTCCACGTCCCGCACGTCGGGGCGGGGGGCCAGGACCTCCCGGTAGTACTCGTGCTGGATGATGAGGTCCATAATTTCGTTGGTGCCTGTCCAGATCATAATGAGCCGGGCGTCCCGCAGCAGGCGCTCAATGGGGTAGACGCTGGTATAGCCGATGCCGCCGACGACCTGCATGGCGTGGTTGATGACCTGCCAGGCGGCCTCGGTGGCGAACTTCTTGGCCTCGGAGACCAGGCGGCGGGTGCGGTTGGGGTCGTCACCGGCGTCTATGCAGCGGGCGGCGCTGTAGACCAGGCCCCGCGCGGCGTCCAGCAGGGTGATGGAGTCGGCGATTTTGAAACTGACGGCCTCAAAGCGGCGGATTTTCTCGCCGAAGGCCTTGCGGCGGTCGGAGTAGCGGGCGGCGACCTCCAGCGCGGCCCGGCCCATGCCGATGGCCCCCGCCGCGCTGGTCATCCGCTCCGGGATCATCATCCGATAGAAGATGTCCGCCGCGCCGTTCTCCGGGCCGATGAGGTTCTCCGCCGGGACGCGCGCGTCCCGGAAGACCACCCGTCCGGTGCCGCCGCCGCGGGTGCCCAGGAGTCCGTAGAGGTAGGCCACGTCCACCCCCGGCCCCCGCTCCACGATGAACGCGCTGATGCCCTGGTGGGGCGGCGCGCTGGGGTCGGTGCGCGCGTAGACCAGGAAGAAATCGGCCTCCGCCGCGCCGACGATGAACCGCTTCTGGCCCCGGAGGACGTAGTGGTCCCCCTCCCGGCGGGCCTCGGTGGTGGTGCCGAAGAAGTCGGAGCCGCCGCGGGGTTCGGTGAGGGCCTCGGCGGCGATTTTCTCGCCGGTGATGAGGGGCCGCAGCCAGCGCTCCTTCTGCTCGGGGGTGCCGAAGACGTTCAGCGCCTCCCCCACGATGCTGGGCATCACGTAGGCGCAGGCCAGCGCGGTGCCCAGCACCCCCACTTCCTCAATGGCGATGATTTCATCCTCCCAGCCCAGGCCCCGTCCGCCGTACTCGGGCGGGAAGCGGAGGCCCAGGAGGCCCCGCCGTCCGGCCTCGCGGACGAACTCGCGCGGGTAGCGGACGCGGTCGGCGTCCATATCCAGGATCAGTTGCTTCGGCACGCTGCGGACGAACTCCCGCACCTCGTCCCGCAGCGCGCGCTGTTCGGGGGTCAGCATGGCGTCCTGCAAGGGTCACCTCCGGAGTGAAACGTGAAACGGGAAACGTGAAACGGGAAACGGGAAACGTGAAACGGGAAACGGGAAACGGGAAACGTGAAGGGTCAGTCTGGGCCCTGTTTCGGGTCGGGATGGCGGGGGCGGCCGTAGCGCCGGACCAGGGCCAGGGTCAGCGTGGCAAGACCCAGACCGAGGCCGCCCCAGAGCCACCCGGAGACACCCCCCGTGACGGGCATCCGCTCCCCGGCCCCCCGGACCGGGCGCGGGGTGGGAGAAGGCGCGGATGTGGGCTGCGCCGGCGCCTGTTCTGGAGGCGGCGGGGGCGGTGGGGGCGGCGGGGGCTCCGTCGGCGGAGGCGGTGGGGGCTCCGTTGGCGGGGGTGGCGAAGTGGGCGTCGGCGGAACCGGCGTCGGCGAAGGCGGCACTGTGGGCGGGACCGGGGTGGGCGATGGAGGCTCCGTGGGGGTCGGAGGGCCGCCGGGGGTCGGCGTGTCCGTCGGTACAGGCGGCACAGGGGATTGCAGCGCAACCGTCGCCCGAACCGCAGGGGCCAGCAGGACGCTCAGGACCCACAGGCCCGTCAGCAAGACCAGCAATGGAAGGAATGGGGTGCGCATCGTTCTCTTCTCCGGGGCGTGGGGGGAACGTTTTACCGATTTTTCAGCACCAGCGGCAGGTAGACACGCCGCCATGGGTAAACGACCAGCAAATCGCCGCTGTAGATGTTGTTATCTTCGCGGGCCTCCCGGATCAGCCCGAACGGCTGCCCCCAGGGAGGGGAACCGGCCCACGAAACATCCACCTGGGCATGCGTCCGATAGGTGCCTGCTGGCAGGGTCACCGAGAAGGGTAACGTCCGCTCCTCGTTCACACCCAAACTCCGGGACCACTGGGTGTAGTCCCACCGCGCGCAGAAGGACCCGTCACTGGTACAGGACCCGCCGATGTGGTCAAAGACATCGGTGGGCGGTCCGGCCTGCGGGTCCTTCGCATACACCTCGGTTACGAAGAGCCAGGTGGGGGCATTGCCATTCCACTGCTGCGTCACAGCATCCACGCCCTGGTTCTTCACCGTCACGTAGAACGTCATCGGGTAACCTGCCGTCGGCTGCGCGGGCTGCCAGGTGATCCGGGTCACCACCAGGTCCGGGCCCCGGAGGATGTCCACATCCCGGCCCACGTTGTTCGCCAGGTTCTCCTCTATCACCTCCTCGCCCGTCTCATAGCCGAGGCCCACCGTCGCCGTCACGGTCCAGAACGTGTCGGGGATGCCGGAGGAGACCTGAACATCCAGATGGACGCTGCTGCTTCCGTTGGGCGACAGGGTGCCTACCGAAGCGGTGTACACGCCGCCCCCGATGCTGTTCCATCCCCCGCTGACGACCGTCAGATAGTCCGCCGGTTCCAGGGTCGCCGTCAGAACGATGTGCTCCAGCCAGACCGAGGAGGTGTTGGTCAGGCGGACGGTATAGTTGAGGGTATCTCCGGGGGATGCCGTGATCCGCCCGTCATCTATGGAGACCTGGGCGTCCACCCGGGGAATCTCCTGGACCGTCAGCGGGGCCGTCTCCACCGGCGGCAGGACGAAGGTGCCAGCCCGCGCGTCCAGCCGGTTGTAGAACGTCCCACTGCGGGCCAGCCGGT
>JAPYWT010000163.1 GCA_028276215.1 Thermoflexus sp.
CGAGGAGGGTGTAGGTGAGCAGGGTGCCCACGATCACCGGGTCGGGGTCATCGCTCTTGGTCACGGCCAGGTCGGCCCGGGTCTGGACGGGCGTGGTGACCTCATCCGTGTCCGTCAGGCCCGAGGTGTCGGTGATGGCCACCGCATTGTAGATGACCGTCCCGCTCACCAGCGGGCTGTCCACCCGCACCACCAGCGTCACCACCCCCGAGGCCGGCGGATACTGGTCGCCCAGACCCCAGGTGACCACGCCGCCCGATTCGGCGCAGACGGCCGCCGGCTCACAGCCCACATAAGTCGTGCTCACCGGCACGGTGTCGCTGATGGTCACCCCAAAGGCCGGCTCGTTCCCGCTCACCGACCAGGCCAGAGTGTAGGTCAGCAACCCCCCAGCCTGCACCACCGCCGGGTCCGCCGTCTTGGTGATGCTCAGGCTGTGGGCACTCTCCACCGGCGTGGTGACCTCATCCGTGTCCGTCAGACCCGCCGTGTCGGTGATGGCCACCGCATTGTAGATGACCGTCCCGCTCACCAGCGGGCTATCCACCCGCACCACCAGCGTCACCACGCCCGAGGCCGGCGGATTGACCGTGTTCAGGTACCAGATAACCACACCGCCCGGCTCAAGACCACACCACAGGCCACCGTAGCAGGCCTGATAGGTCGTGCTCGGCGGCACCGTGTCGCTGATGGTCACCCCGAAGGCCGGCTCGTTGCCGCTCACCGCCCAGGCCAGAGTGTAGGTCAGCAGACCACCCGCCTGCACCACCGCCGGGTCCGCCGTCTTGGTCACGCTCAGGCTGTGGCTACTCTGGACCGGCGTGGTGACCTCATCCGTGTCCGTCAGACCCGCCGTGTCGGTGATGGCCACCGCATTGTAGATGACCGTCCCGCTCACCAGCGGGCTGTCCACCAGAACCACCAGCGTCAGGACGCCGGTGGCCTGGGTGGTGCCGCTCTCCGGCGGCAGGAAGTCACCCAGATTCCAGATCACCGGGCCGGTCCCGCCCACGCCGGGGTCGCTCGTGGCGGGCGGGGTGGCCGTGTAGAACGTCGTGTTCGCCGGAGTGGTATCGCTCACCACCACGCCGTAGACCGGCTCGTCGCCGGTGATCGTGTAGGCCAGCGTGTAGGTCAACAGGGCGCCCGCCTGCACCGGGGACGGAGTGGCCGATTTGACCACTTCCAGCGTGTGCGATGAGGTCACCGTGTCCGTGACCGTGTCCGTCGTCGGCGTGGGCACCTGCGTGCAGGTCACCGCACCGGTGTTGACAATCGGCAGGCCGTTCGTCAGCGGCAGGTTCACGGTGACGGCAAAGGTCAGATAGACCGGCACATTGGGCGTCAGAGCGTTGATGGTCCAGACCAGCACGGGCAGGCCGGAATCATCGCGGCTGTCGCCACCGGCGATGGAGCCCGGCACGTAGGTCGTGTGGGCCGGGACGGTGTCGGAAACAGTTACCAGCGTCGCGGTCTCGTTGCCGGTGTTGGAGACCACCAGGGTGTAGGTGATACGGTCGCCGGGGCGCAGTGGCGCGCCGTTCGCATCGGTGCTGAACTTGACCAGGTTCAGGACCGGGGCGCTCGTGACCGGCGTGGTCACCGTGTCGGTGTCAGTGACGCCCTCGGTGGAGGTCACCCAGGCGGTGTTGGTGAGGACCGTGCCGTTGGGCAGCGGCGAATCCACCTGCACCAGCATCGTCACCACGCGCGGGACGCCGATGTCCAGCACGCCCAGGGTCCAGGAGACGACGCCGCCTGCTTCGCCGCACGGCGCCGGACCGCAAGAGACGAAGGATGTGTTGGCCGGGACGGCGTCGGTGACCACGACGCCCGTCGCCGAGACGATGCCGGTGTTGGTGACGGTCAGGGTGTAGGTCAGCAGGCCGCCCGCTTCCACCGGGGTCGGCTCGGCGGACTTTTCAATGTCCAGCGCCGGATAACCGGTCTGCACTGGGACGGTGTCGGTGGGGATGTCGTAATCCCGCTCGACCAGCGGCTCGCCGGGCCAGTTGTCGTAGGCACCCCCGGCGGAGTTGGTCAAGGTCAGGCCCGCGCCGATGTCCCAGGCCACCTGCGCGGTGAAGGTAATGGTCACGTAGCCGCCCACGTTCAGTTGCGAGACCGTCCAGGCCGGGTAATCGCCGCCCAGGGTCGCCGTGACCGGGTCGGTGACGGTGAAGCCCACCGTGGAGACGAAGGACAGGCCGGCCGGGAGGCTGTCGGTGACCACCAGGTCGTAGGCCGGCCAGGTGCCGTTGTTGGAGAGGACCAGCGTGTAGGTGACGATGTCCCCCGCGCCCAGCGGGTCGCGCGGCACCTGCACCGACTTGTCCAGCGTGACGTTCGGCTCGGCCACGGTGACGGTAACCGGGTTGGACGATATGGGCCCGCCGGGGTTGTCGCGGTAGTCAAAGGCTGCGACGTCGGTGATCTGCGTGCCCGCCGTCACCGTGACCAGGTCCCGCACCGTGGCGGTGATGATGACTGTCACCTGGGTGTAGGTGGGGATGGTGGTGAAGGTCGCGGTCACCACCTGGCCGCTGTAGGACAGGCTGAAAGCCTGTCCCACAATGCCAACCGCGTCAATCCGCAGGCGACTGTCCACCACATCGGTGAAGACGACGTTGTGGAGCACCGCGCCCACGGGCGGGACGGGCAGGGTGATGGAAAAGACCACCTGCGAGCCGACCGTGACCGTGGGCGGAGCCACGCTCTTGCTCAGGCCGGTGGCCAGCGGGGTATGGACGGTTGTTGTGTCGGAGATAGGGCCGTAGTCCCGGTCGCCGGGGACGGGGCCGGGCAGGCTGGACCAGGTCGCCTCGGCCCGGTTGGTCAGGTCCACGGCCGCCGGGACGTCCGAATCCACTGTGGCGCGATACTGAACGACCAGTTCGCCGCCCACGGGGATGCTGAAGGCCGGGGTGAAGGTCACTGTGAAGACGCCGGTGGTTGGGTTGTAGCCGGTGACGTAATCCGAGGCCGCCACCGGCGCGCCGTTCAGGGTGACCGTGATGAGCGCGGGCGACGTGGCCCGCATCCCGGCCGGTAGCGTGTCCGTGAAGACGACGTCGTAGGCCGGGCTGGCCGTAATGGCGGAACTGTTGGTGATATGGACGGTGTAGGTGATGGCCTGGCCCACCACGACGGTGCTGTAGGTGGGCGGCTCGCTGGCCTTGACCAGGGTCAGCGATGGCTCGGTGACGGTGAAGGCCGGCTGGTTAGAGGGGGTCGGGCCGCCGTCCTGATGGCGCAGCACGGCCAGGTTGGTGATGACGTCGCCGGCGTCGGCCCCCAGCGGGCTGGAGAGGACGGCGGTGACGGTGATGAAGCGCTGCTGGCCGTTCGGGATGCTGGCGTAGGCCACGGTGAAAGCGTTGCCAACGGTGACCACCGTCCCGTCCGGCCCGTCGGCCACCGCGTGCAGTTGCAGGCGGGAGTCCAGTTGATCCGTGACCGTCACGTTGTAGAGGGTGGCGGTGATGGGTGTTGCCGGGACGACGACCACGTAGGTGACCACGTCGCCCAGGGTGGCCGTGGGCGGGGTGACGGCCTTGAGGATGGCCGCGTCCACCGTGCGGTGGGAGACCGAATCAGAGCCGTCGGTGTACTCCCGCTCATCGGGCGTGTACGGGCCGGGGCCGTCGCCGGGCTGGGAGTCGTAGTACGGGATGGCCGCGGTGTTGGTGAAGGTCAGGTTGGCCCCGACGGTGTCGGTCACCTGCGCCACAACGGTGATGACCGCCACGCCGGGCTGGCCGCCGTTCCAGTCCGTGCCCCAGAGTTCGTTCACCCGCCAGGTCAGCACCCCGGTGGCACCTACAGTGGGTGTGTAAGCGAAAGCAATGGTCGGCGGGGCGCTACTGGTGATGGTGGAGGTCACGTAGAACAGTTCCGCCGGCAGCACGTCGCTGATGACGATGTCGTAGGCCGGGCCGTGGCCGGAGTTGGTCACCGTCAACGTGTAAGTGATGCGGTCGCCCGCGCCGACGTACGCGCCGGGCGGCGGGGTGCTGGACTTGTCTATGGACAGGAGCGGCTGGATGACGTGATTGGTAACGCTGTCACTGTCCTCAAACTGCCGGTGGTCCCAAACCTCGGCATAATCGCCAGTAACGGTGAAAGTCTCCGACCAGACCGGCTCCAGTGTGTCAAGCCGCCGCCCTACCGCCTGAGCGCGGAAGGTCAACGTAACCACCGTTGGCAGGTCCTGCTCGCTGGTGATGGGCGCGAAGTGCCAGCGGATGACCTGATAGCCGGGTTGCTCGGTGGTGTTGCTGATCCGTGCGGTAATCGTCACGTTCACCGTAGACGGCGTCCAGGTGAGGGTCTCGCTGTCGGTGATGTACCAGAGGCCAGGGAAGAGTGAGTCGTACAGGAAACTACCGTCCCCAACCATTACCAGGCCCGCCGGGATGGTGAAGACCAGATGGTAGGTGACGATGTCCCCCACCCGCAGGACCGGCGGCTCGGTGGTCTTATGCATCGTCAGTCCGGCTGGCATGACCGTATTGAATGTCTCCGCATAATAGGACCGCACGCCGGGGATGGTTTCGGTGAGGGAGTGGTAGGTCACTTCCACCGAGTTTCCCAACAACTCACTGGGCCAGGCTCCGGAGATGCGCGCGGTGTAGGTGAGCAGGACCACGTTGGCCGGGGCGGTGTTGCTGATGTAACCCACCGTCCAGGTGAGGATACCCGGCCCGACAACGGGCGCGCTGCGGTCGTCCCCGCCGTAAAGAGCGGTGACCGAGATGCCCGCCGGAACCGCATCGGTGATGTGGACGGAGTAGGCCGGGCTGGAGCCGGTGTTGGTCAGGCGGATGGTGTAGGTCAAAAGCGCCGTACCGTCCAGGTCGGTCAGGCGACCGGCGCTGCTCTCCACGGACTTATCCACCAGCAAGCGCGGCTCGCCCACGGTGGTGCTCACCACGTTGCTGCTGGTCACCGGCGCGGTGGCGTGGCTCATCCGGGCCACATCGGTGAGGACGTCGCCTGCGTTAGCACCCAGGTCGGTGTGAATGCGCGCCGTAATGGTGACGTAAGCCTGGGTGTCGTGCGGGATGGAGGCGAAGGTCGCCGTGACCGTCTGGCCCGACCAGCCATAACTCCAGAAGGTGTCGTGGGCAGTGACCGCCACAATTTGCATCCGGCTATCAATGGTGTCCGTCACCGCCACGTTGTAGAGGGTGGCGGAGATGGGGCGGTCGGGGATGATGAGGGTGTAGGTGACCAGGGTGCCCAGGGTCGCCGTGGGCGGCGGGCTGAAGGTCACGGTCTTGGAGAGGCCTGCGTTGACGGTCTGGACGGCGGCGGAGTGGGAGCCGCCGCTGTAGCCGCGCTCCACCCCCACCGGGCCGCTTCCGGGCTGGCTGCTGTAGGAGAGGAAAGCCTGGTCCGAGAGGACGGTGTTAGCGGTGATGCCGTCGGAGACCGAGAGCACCACGGTCAGGGTGATGGCGGTGTGCTGGCCCCAGGTGTAGGGGACGGTGGGCGTCAGGTGGTTGACGCCCCAGGTGAGGACGCCCGTGGCGCCGGGGATGGGCGAGGGCTCCGCCACCACCTGCGCGGTGGGGTCGTCGGAGGTCATCGTGTAGGTGACCAGGCTCATCCCTGCCGGCACCACGTCGGTGATGACCAGGTCGTAGCCGGGGATGGGGGACTGGTTGGAGATGGTGAGGGTGTAAGTGACCCGGTCGCCCGCGCCCACGTAGCAGGACTGGGTGCCCAGGCGGGTGACCAGGATGTCGTCAAAATACGCATTGGTCTGGTTAATCGCATAGACGCCGATGTTCCCCGTCGTTAATGCGTTCGCAGATGCATCAGTTACATCAAAGATAAGCGTTCCGTCTACATAAACGCGCAAGCGATTCCCTTCGGCGCGCACCTCAATGTGATACCACCGCCCCGGGACATACGCTGCGGTGTCTTGGGCTAATGTTGCCTGAATGGAATTTCCCACTATACGTTCCAGGCGACGGTTGTTGTTGGCCTCGTTGCCCCAGCGGAAGCGGTAAAAGGTATTGGTTCCGGCTGTGGGACCCCGGAATACCAGGCCAAAGTGGCCAGATGTAGATGTTGAGCGGATCATCGCTGAATAACTGTAATCCGTCCAGCCCGTATCCCCCTTTCGGCTGATCCGTCCGATG
>JAPYWT010000165.1 GCA_028276215.1 Thermoflexus sp.
CAATGAGCGTAATCGTGGCAACACGTCACTTCGCGTAGTGCGACCTACCACATTTTACAGTGGGCTAACCAGCGCTTGCACCTGATGCCACTCCGCTTCGCTCCGCGCTGCGGCTGATGCGCGGGCCGTTAGGCGGCGCTCGGAGGAGAACACATGGACACTTCGACCCTTATTTCATTGGCAGCTTTGATCGTGGCGATTTTGGCTCTCCCGACAAGCTACTTTGTCGCAATTCGCCAGGTCAAGGTTGAGCTCAACGAGTACGAGCGGCGCAGCAAACGCCGCACACTCCTCGTTACCGCGAATGCTCTACAGGAGTTCGTTGAGGTTTTTTATATCGCGGCCAAGAAGTATACGGGTCAGGAGCCGGAGGCCATTCAAAAGAACCCTCGACTAATCGATCCTCATCTCCAAGAGATCGACGAGTTCGTCCGACAGACGGGGGTGCTCGAACGGGTTGCTTCATCCATCGATAGCTTGGCATCCGTTGAATATGCTGGCTTGGATCCGACTTCGGAGATAGTAGTTAGGGTTCAGAGTGTAAGAAGCCAAATCGCCATGGGGTCCAATAAGAACCGATATGCCTCGCTCGGGGTCATGGCAGCTTGTGGTGACTTGGTACGACAACTGAAAGCAGAAGCGAAGGCACATGAGTCAGGATAGCCGCCTAACAAGCGCATCCAGCCGACACGCTTCGCTTGCTTCGCTCGCTTCGCGTGCGGCTGAAGCGCAGGCCGTTAGCCAGCCCTTTGCCAACTCAGCGTGTCGAGATATAATAGGAGACAGAATCCATTGGGCAGGGTTATCTCGTGGACATTCAAGACATTATTGACGCAATCCGTTATAATCGTATCCGCATCACTGATCATGCCGACGAAGAAGCCCAGGCAGATCATCTGTCCTTTGACGAGATTTTCTTCAGTGTTTTGCACGGCGAGATTATCGAAGAGTATCCCACGGATAAGCCCTACCCAAGTTGCTTGATATATGGTGATAGTTTCATTGGTGAGCCGATTCACAGTGTTTGGGCGTTCAATCCAGCGACAAAATGGGCTGTGTTGATCACCGTGTATCGCCCTGACCCTGACCGATGGGTCAATTGGCGCAGTAGGAGAAAGAAATGAAACCTTTTGACAAGTGCCCTGTCTGTGGTGGGGAATTGGTGGAGAAAGAAGTGGAGAAACTGCTGAAAGGCGGTGTGCATACAGCAGTGTTCAAGGTGCACGCTGACGTATGCCTGCGGTGTGGCGAACGTTTGTATTCGGCCGAGACCGTCAGACGCTTTGAGCAGATTCGGCAGAAACTAGAAAGGCAGGAAGTTGCCGAGTTCAAACTAGTTGGTCAGACTTTTCAGGTGGCGTAAGGTTGTTGTCCCAATAACGGGCTGGCTAACACGCGCATCCAGCCGACACGCTCCGCTCGCTTCGCTCGCTCGCGGCGGCTGAAGCGCGGGCCGTTGGGCGGCCTACAAAGGTAAGGTGAGTAGAAACCGAAGGATGTGAGATGAAGAATTTGATAGAGATGCTTCCGATGGATAAGATTGCCGAATTCTGTCGGCGCTGGAAGATTCAAGAAATGGCGGTCTTTGGCTCCGCATTACGCGCGGATTTTAGTCCAGAGAGCGATATTGATGTAATCGTGGCTTTTGATGACACCGCAGAGTGGAGTTTGCTGGATCATATCAGAATGCAACAGGAACTCCAGGCCATTCTTCAGCGGGATGTTGACCTGGTGACAAGGCGCGCCATTGAACGAAGTCAGAACTGGATACGACGCAGGGAGATTCTGAGCACGGCTTCTATCATCTTCCCTGAGGACAAGGCAATTTTCTATGATGAGACGAGACGTACCTGTCGTTGGGCGCTTGAGTAATGGTAGAGAGTTTGCCATTTGATGTAGAAAAACTGATAGAATTCTGTCGTCAGAACGATGTGGTGCGAATCGCCCTTTTCGGCTCTGCGGCGCGTGGGGAGGCCGAAGAGCAGAGCGATATTGATCTGGTGGTGGAGTTCTCTAAACGAATCAGTTTGCTGAGATTTGCCGCTTTGGAGAGACAACTGTCAGAAGCATTAGGCAGAAGGGTGGACTTGCTCACTGAAGCAGCGATCAGCCCCTACCTTCGGGAGAAGATCCGGCGCGATCTGAGAGTGATCTATGAAGCGTGACGATTCGGTTTGTCTGGTTGCATCCGCGGTCTTCAGTCGGGCCCGTAGCTCAACGGCAGAGCGACCGGCTCATAACCGGTTGGTTGCAGGTTCGAATCCTGCCGGGCCCACCTGATAACCTGATAAAAAGTGACGGTCACCTCAAAGGTGACCGTCACTTTTTTCTCCTTTTATCTCTTTACCCGCTCTATCCGCGCCCCCAGGGAGCGCAGTTTCTCCTCTACCCGCTCGTACCCCCGGTCTATCTGCTCCACGTTGCGGATGATACTCTGTCCCTTCGCACAGAGGGCCGCCCCTACCAGCGCCATACCCGCCCGGATGTCGGGGCTCACCAGAACGTCCCCCTGCAGTTGGGAGGGCCCCTGCACGACGCAGCGGTGGGGGTCGCAGAGGACGATGCGCGCGCCCATGAAGATCAACTTGTCCACAAAATAGAGGCGGCTCTCAAACATCTTCTCGTGGAAGAGGACGGTCCCCGTCGTCTGCGTCGCCAGGACGATGGCGATGCTCATCAGGTCGGCGGGGAAGGCCGGCCACGGGGCATCGGCGATGGTGGGGATGGCCCCGCCGATGTCCGGCACCACTTCCAGGGGCTGCTCCGCCGGCACCACCACGTCCTCGCCGTCCACCTGAATCTCCACCCCCAACCGGGAGAAGACGTGGCGGATCATCCGCAAGTGGTGGGGTGCGGCGTTGCGGATGCGCAGTTCCCCGCGCGTCATCGCCGCCAGCGCGATGTAACTCCCCACCTCTATGTGGTCCGGGCCAATGGTGAACTCCCCGCCGCCCAGCCGGTCCACGCCGTGAATGGTCAGGACGTTGGAACCGATGCCCTCAATCCGGGCGCCCATTCCGTTGAGCAGGTGGCAGAGGTCCTGCACGTGGGGCTCGGAGGCCGCGTTGCGCAGGACGGTCGTCCCCTTCGCCAGCACCGCCGCCATAACCGCGTTCTCCGTGCCGGTGACGGACGCCTCGTCCAGCAGGATGTCGGCGCCGCGCAGTTGCCGGGCGTTGAGCCGGAAGAGGTCGTTCACGTCCACCTCGGCGCCCAGCCCCTGGAAGGCCAGAAAGTGGGTGTCCACCCGCCGCCGCCCAATGACGTCGCCGCCGGGGGGCGGTATCTCCACCCAGCCCATGCGGGCCAGCAGCGGCCCCGCCAGCAGAATGGAGCCCCGGATGCGGCGGAACTTCTCCCGCGCGAAGGGCGGCAGGCGAATCTCCCGCGCCTGCAACCGCCATGAGCGGGTGTCCAGACGCTCCACCTGCACGCCGATGTCCGCCAGCAGGTCCAGCATGGTGTGAACGTCCTGGATGTCGGGCAGATTGTGGAGGATCACAGGCTCGTCGGTCAGCAGACAGGCGGCCAGCGCAGGCAGCGCGGCGTTTTTGTTCCCGCTGGGGGTCAGCGTCCCCCGCAGGGGCACGCCCCCTTCAATGATGAGTTCGTCCACAGTCAAACCTCCGCGTGATGCGTGATGCGTGAAACGTGAGTCGTGAAACGTGATGCGTGAAACGTGAGATGAACACGGGTTTCACGGATAGACACGGTTATCCGCGTCCTATCCCCGATTTCGCCTGAAAACGAGGGTCACCGGGGTGCCGGGGACGGCGCCCAGGGCCGCCGCCGCGCTCCCCTGACGGACCGCGATCTCCAGAAACCCGCTGCTCCCCACCAGGGCCAGCAGTTCCCCCACCGCCGCCTCGCCGTAGGTCCGCCGGATGCCCCGCAGTTGGACGTTCCCCACCACGACACCGGCGTCCCCAGCAGGGAACACCGGCAGAACCGCCTGGGGCCCGAAGGCTGACTTCAGCGCCAGCGTGTCTTCACTCCGTACCAGATACCCGATGCTGGTGACCAGATTGCCGAAGCGGTCGGCGTAGAGGACTTCCCCCTCTGCCGCGAAGTCGCTGATCTCCAGACGGGGCGGGGGGAGCCAGACGGGGTCCTCTACCCGGGGCCCCAGTTTCTCCAGGGGCACCCCCGCCGCCAGGTGTGCCGCCACCGGCGCGAAGACGTCCCGCCCGTGGAAGGTGGAACTGGCCAGCGGCAACTGGTAGGCCGGTTCCCGAATCTCCACCGCCGTCCACTCCGGGACTCTCTCCAGCGCCCAGGAGAAGAGGCCGTTATCCGGACCGACAAATGTCCCCGCCGGAGTGCGAACCGCCACCGGTCGCCGCGCCGTCCCCACCCCGGGGTCCACAACGGCCAGGTGGACCGTGTCGGGCGGGAAGTAGGGGACGGCGTTCATCAGGAGAAACGCGGCCCGCCGGATGTCCTGGGGCGGTACCTGGTGGGAGAGGTCCACCAGTCGGACGTCCGGCGCGATGGAGAGGATGATCCCCTTCATCACGCCGACGTACTCGTCTTCGGTGCCAAAATCGGTTAACAAAGTGAGAATGGTCATCGGGGATATTGTACCCGTTTATGGCAGAACGTCAACTGGAACTTCCGGCTCCTTGCGGGCGTCTTGAGGATAAGACTCACATATGGGCCTCACACAAAGACACAAAGGTTGAAAATTAACAATTAACAATTAAAAATTAAAAATTTTGTGTCTTCGTGTCTTTGTGTGAGAAAAATAAAAAAAATTCTTTGTGTCTTTGTGTCTTTGTGTGAGAATAAATACAAGGAGGCGCCATGAAGGGACACCGGTATCTGTTCACCCTGCTGGGGGTTCTGCTCCTGCTGGCCACCGCTGCCCCCGCGCGGGCCGACGGTATCATCATCCCGGAGCCGCCCTGGCCCCCAGGCCCGGCCCCGGAACCGGTCTGGCTCACTATCCGCTATCATCGGGTGACCGTCACCATAGACAACCAGGTCGCCACCACCCGCGTGGACCAGGTCTTCGTCAACGAGCACGACTGGGAGGCCGAGGGGACCTACATCTTCCCCCTGCCGCCCGGCGCGACGGTCAGCCGGTTCGTGATGTGGGTGGACGGGAAGCCCGTAGAGGCGGAGGTGCTCCCCGCCGACAAGGCCCGCGCTATCTACGAGGAGATCGTCCGGAGCCGGCGCGACCCGGCCCTGCTGGAATACGTGGGCCGGGACGCCGTCCAGGCCCGCATCTTCCCCATCCCGCCCGGCGGCGAGCGCCGCATCCAACTGGAATATACCCAGGTCCTGCCCCTGGAGAACGGCATGGTGCGCTACGTCTACCCCCTGAACACCGAGCGCTTCTCCGCCCGCCCCCTCCAGGAGGTCAGCATCCGCGTGGACATCCACTCCCCCGTCCCCCTGAAGACCGTCTACTCCCCCACCCATCAGGACCAGGTCTACATTGACCGGGACGATGATCGGGCCACTGTCAGTTATGAAGAAACGAACATCCGGCCCGACCGGGACTTCCAACTGGTCTACACCGTCGGCCAGGAGGAGGTGGGAATGAGCCTGCTCTCGTACCGGGAGCCCCCCGACGACGGCTTCTTCCTGCTCCTGGTCGCGCCGCCGCTGCGGGCGGAACGGGTCCAGCCCAAAGACGTCCTGCTGGTCCTGGACGTCTCCGGCTCTATGCAGGGGGAGAAAATAGAGCAGGCGAAGGACGCGCTGGAGTACGTCCTGGACCACCTGAACCCGGAGGACCGCTTCAACGTCATCGCCTTCTCCACGGGGGTCCGTTCCTGGGCGCGCGGCCTGCGGCCGGCGTCGGAGGCGGCGGGAGCGCGGGAGTGGGTGCGGAACCTGCGGGCCACGGGCGGGACGGACATCCACAGCGCGCTGTTGGAGGCGCTGGCCCAGACTGACCGCGAGCGCCCCACCGTCCTCATCTTCCTGACCGACGGCCAGCCCACCGAGGGGGTGGTGGAGATTGACCGGATTCTGGAGGCGGTGGAGCGCGCGGCCCCTCCCAACGTCCGCCTTTTCCCCTTCGGCGTCGGCGACGACGTCAACACCGTCCTGCTGGACACCCTGGCCCAGAAGCACCGGGGCTCCCCGGC
>JAPYWT010000339.1 GCA_028276215.1 Thermoflexus sp.
AGCAATACGGGCGGCTCAGCCACAAACGTGACCATCACCGATACCGTACCCGCTGGAACCCTCTTCGCTGGTGCCAGCCATTCGGGCACTCTGGTGGGCAATCAGGTGGTGTGGAGCGGCCTTCAACTGGGCGCCAACAGTGCCCTTACTGTCTCGCTGGATGTCACCGTCACCTGTGTTCCCTCCGGTACCCTCATCACCAACGATACGTACACCGTTACTGCTGCAGAATGGCCCACCCCCACCGTTGGCCTGCCCGTAATGGTCACAGCGACGGCTGAGGGCGTCTCTGCCGGTTTCTCCTTCGTCCCCTCGCCAGCAGCGCGAAATGGGCCGGTGACCTTCACCAATCTGAGCCGCAATGCCACGGCCTATCAATGGGATTTCGGTGACGGTAGTACCTCTGTGTTGCCGAATCCCACCCACACTTACACCGCTACGGGCACCTACACGGTTGTGCTGACGGCCAGCAACCTCTGTAGCAGCGACGTGGTCAGCCGTCCGGTCACGGTAGAGGACTATGGCCTGCTGCTGACTCCAGCGGCAACTGCTGGGAGCGGAGATCCCGGCCAGGTGGTCACCTACACTCTCTATCTGACCAACACCGGCACGCTGAGCGACGTCTTCCGGCTGAGCCGGGGGAGCACGTCCTGGACGACTGCGCTTTCCACCGACACGGTGCGGTTGGAAGCGGGCGAGGGGGCCGAGGTGAAGGTGTACGTGACAGTTCCGGCCAATGCGGCGGGGGGTGCTCAGGCCAGTGTGCGGGTGACGGCGCAGTCGCAGAACGACCCGCGCACGCCGCCGGCGCAGGCCACTGTGGTGCTGACGACGACGGCGAACAATGTCTACGGAGTGGCGCTGGGGGCGGTGGTGCTGGAGCAGGTGGCGCGTTCTGGGGAGGTGGTGACCTACACGCTGCGGGTGACCAACACGGGCAACGTGGCGGACACCATTACGGTCACCCGGGCGGACTCCGGCTGGCCGACGGTGTTTTCGTGGACGAGCCAGACGATCGCGCGGGGTGGGTGGCGGGAGTTGAAGGTGTATGTGACGGTGCCGGAGGGTCCGGGGGTTGGTGCTGAGGATGCGGCTGTTATCCGGGCCAGCGGGAGTGGGAGGTATGCAGAGGTGACGCTCACGACGCGCACGCCAGTCTATCGGGTATACCTGCCGCTGACGGTGCGGAATAGTCCGTAGGCAGACGTCATTGCGAGGCGGCCGTAGCCGCCGAAGCAATCTCCCCACAGGCCTGGAGATTGCTTCGCCGCCTTCGGCGGCTTGCAATGACGCGGGTAGGTAGGTAGTTGCGTGGGGGGATTGCTTCGGCACTTCGTGCCTCGCAATGACATCAGGAGGTCATTGCGATGGCGCGCAGCGCCCGAAGCAATCTCCCCAGATGCCCGGAGATTGCTTCGCCGCCTGCGGCGGCTTGCAACGACGCAAGGTGAGCAGGCATTTGCGAATGGAGGGGTAATTACTCTCTGACGACAGGAGACTGCCATATGAAAATCAACTCGCTCAAGTTGCTTTCGCTGCTTGTTGTCGTTCTACTGTTTTTGTTCGCTTCACCGATTGCTTTGTCTTCTCCCCTGCTTTCTACCCCGATGGGGACTGTTCCCTCTGGTGAAGGCCCCTGGGTTGTGAGGGCCTACTACACAAGCCGGCAGATGCTGAACATCCTGGCTGCCCGAATGGAACCCTGGGAGGTTCATCCAGACCTGAACTACGTGGTGGTGGTTGTGGATCGGGCCGGCTACGAATGGCTGCAAGCCCAGGGTTTCCGGCTGGAGGTGGATGAGGAGCGGACGGCGCGCCTGAACCAGCCGAACTATCCACTGCCCGGACAGGTCAAAGGGATTCCTGGCTATCCCTGCTACCGGACTGTGGAAGAGACGTATGCCACCGCTGCAGCCATCGCCGCTGCGTATCCCCACCTGGCGACCTGGATAGACATTGGCGACTCCTGGGAAAAAGTCACCCCGGGCGGGAATCCCGGTTATGACCTGATGGTCCTGCGTCTGACCAACTCTGCCATTCCTGGTCCCAAACCTAAGTTGTTTGTGATGTCTGCCATCCATGCCCGGGAATATGCTACTGCCGAACTGGTGACCCGTTTCGCTGAGTATCTGGTCAGCCAGTACGGGGCCGACCCCGATGTTACCTGGCTTCTGGACTACCACGAAATTCACCTGCTTCTCCAATCTAATCCCGATGGACGGAAAATTGCGGAGACGGGCGTCTACTGGCGGAAGAACACCGACAATGACGACGGGTGCACGAATCCCAACTACTGGGGCACCGACCTGAATCGTAACTATCCCTTTTATTGGGGGTGCTGTGGGGGCTCCAGCACTAACCCCTGCGACGAGACCTACCGTGGCCCATCCGCATCGTCGGAACCGGAGACTCAGGCCGTGGTCAACTACGTGCGGGCTCAGTTCCCCGATCAGCGAGACGACTCGCTGAGTGCAGCCGCCCCAGTTACCGCGACGGGCATTTTCCTGGATATTCACAGTTACAGCGAACTGGTCCTCTGGCCCTGGGGATTCACGGCATCTCCTGCTCCTAATGGGACGGCTCTGCAGACCCTGGGGCGCAAGTTTGCCTATTTCAACGGGTATACACCTGAGCAATCCTATGGGCTCTACCCCACGGATGGAACAACCGACGATTTTGCCTATGGTGAACTCGGTCTCGCCGCCTACACCTTTGAGATTGGCACCGCTTTTTTCCAAAGTTGTTCGTATTTTGAGAACACCATTGTGCCCGAAAACATGCCTGCTCTTCTTTACGCTGCGAAAGTGGTCCGTACGCCTTATCTGACACCCAGTGGTCCGGATGCCCTGAATCTGACCCTTTCATCCACGACTGTGGCCGCTGGCGAGCCAATCTCCCTGACAGCCACAATCAACGACACGCGTTATAACAACTCCGAGGGCACGGAGCCAACTCAAAATATTGCCGCAGCAGAGTACTATG
Source organism: Thermoflexus sp. (assembly GCA_028276215.1). GTDB lineage: Bacteria > Chloroflexota > Anaerolineae > B4-G1 > DUEL01 > SpSt-77. The sequence continues at coordinate 2,983 of JAPYWT010000339.1, forward strand.
TTGATGTGCCCCCCTGGGTCACAACTCCCGCACCGGCTGCCTATCCGATGGCACCATTGGACGGAGCATTCAATCAGCCAGTGGAAAATGTGAGAGCAACCATTGATACCTCTTCCTTGAGCGCCGGACGACATATTGTCTTCGTGCGGGGCCAGGATGCAGCAGGTAACTGGGGGGCATTTTCAGCCGCCTTCTTTACGGTCACGGTGGCTCTTCCGCCGCAACTCACTATAGGGAAGAGCGCCTCTGCCGATCGGGCTGAGGCCGGAATGCCTCTCTCCTATACGCTGACCATCACAAATGCAGGGGGGCCCGCGGGAACGGTAACCCTTACAGATACCCTTCCGGCCAATGTACTCTTTGCCTGGGCAGATCTTGGCGGCGTGCTGAGAGGGGACGCCGTTATCTGGAATAACCTCACCGTCCCCGTCGGCGGAGCCCTCTCTGTGACCTGGGGCATTACTCTGGCCTGCGTCCCTTCTGGTACCTTGATTGTCAATGATGGCTATGAAGTTGCTGCATCCGGGTGGCCTACTCCTACCAATGGCTCACCGGTGACGGTTACCGTTACCGGCGAGGGTGTTACCGCTGATTTCTATTACGGACCGACACCGGCGCTGGTCAACTGGCCGGTATCTTTCACTGACCATAGCCGCAATGCCACGGCCTATCAATGGGATTTCGGTGACGGTAGTACCTCTGTGTTGCCGAATCCCACCCACACTTACACCGCTACGGGCACCTACACGGTTGTGCTGACGGCCAGCAACCTCTGTA
>JAPYWT010000166.1 GCA_028276215.1 Thermoflexus sp.
AGAGGGGTTGGCGCGGGAGAAGGGGAGGGCCGCGGGGATATGCACCCCGCCAGCCCCAGCAGGATGCACGCAATCCACAGGAAGCGCTGCCAGAAATAAACTCGTCGGCTCATCGGAAAGGCTCCTGGTCGCTTATCGCATATCGCGCATCGCGTATCGCTTATCGCTTATCGCGTATCGCGTATCGCTAATCGCATATTGCGCACCGTGAGTCGCGCAGAGGGGGAATGCCGATACAGGCGAAAGCCTGTGCTACGAGCATCCCGTTTGCGGTCAGGTACCGAGCGCGGCAGAGGGCCGTTTGGATCATTGGTCATTGGGTCATTGGGTCATTGGTCATTGGTCATTTCTTAAGAGTTCCCCCATCAACCGGCGGACCTCTGCCTGGAAAAACCGCTTGACCTCACTCCAGCGGCAGGGGACCAGCATCTGGGGCATTTCGTCGCCCTCCGCGTCCTGGAAGTAGGCCAGGGCCCGAAGGAAATGGTAGGAGGGATACGCCACGCGCGGGAACTTCTCTGGCATTCGGGCCAGCAGGTGGTCCAGCGAGGTTCCGCTCCGGCAGATGAAATACAGGTCAATGAAATCCCGTTTCCGGCCCCGCTGTCCGATGGCGGCCAGTTTCATCAGGGCCAGGTCCAGTACCCCGGCCACCCGGATTCCCCACAGGGTATGGAACTCCTCCAGCAGAGGGTACGGGTAGATAAAGAAACTGATGGACATGCCCTCCAGTATGGCGTTCAGGGTCCCTGGCCTCTGCTGGCGGACGGCCAGATCTCCCACTCTCTGCAATTCCCGGATCAGGGGTTCCTGCTCGTAGTCCTCCTGGGGGGTGAAGAAATCCAGGTCCACCGAAATCCGGTGGCCCAGGTGGAGCGCAAGAGCACTTCCACCTGCCAGGTAGAACTCCGCGACGGTGGGCAACTCTCCCAACCGCTTCAGAAGATTCCGGACGTGATCCGGAAGCGCCTGGAGAAACATCGGATCCTCCGCCGGGGAATCCCCAGAAAGCAGGCCCAGAGGTTCGCCGTGTTCGGCGAAATCGCACGGCTTCGGCGCACCGTTTCCGCAATGGCCTCCGGGCCGAAAGTACGCCACATCCACCGCACCGCCGCGTCGTCCCCCAACTCCAGAATCCGCTCAATGATGTACCGCTCGTGGCCGGGGATGCGCAACTGGTCAAAGTCCACGTCCCAGAAAAGGGGACGGAGAAACTCAGGCAGACGTTCTTCGTTCATCGCATATCGCGTATCGCGTATCGCTAATCGCGTATCGCTTATCGCTTATCGCTAATCGCGTATCGCTTATCGCTAATCGCTAATCGCTAATCGCTTATCGCTAATCGCTTATCGCTAATCGCTTATTGCTCCTCTGCTCCCCTGCCCCTCTGCCCCTCTGCCCCTCTGCTCCTCTGCTCCCCTGCTCCCCTGCTCCCCTGCTCCCCTGCTCCTCCGCTCCTCTGCTCCCCTGCCCCTCTGCTCCTCTGCTCCTCTGCTCCTCTGCTCCTCTGCTCCTCTGCTCCCCCGCTCCCCTGCTCCCTGCGACCTGCTCCCTGTCAGAAGAACTGCGGCAGATACTCCCGGTTGGCCTCTAACATCTCCTCCAGCAGCGTCCGGGCCAGGTCCACGGAGCGCACCAGCGGGTTGGTGACCATCGCCATCAGCGCGGCGCGGCGGGAACCGGTCACTCCGGCCTCCACCGTCCAGGTCTCCCATGCCTTCACCGTCTGGCAGAGGGGCCGGATGGTCTCCGGCAGAGGCCCCATCCGCAGCGGGGTGACGCCGTGCGCCCCCACGACGCAGGGGACCTCCACCACCCCGTCGGCGGGGAGGTCGGGGATGGCCCCGCCGTTGCGGACGTCCACAATCTGCACGTCCCGCCGGTCCAGCACCAGCGAGAGGATAAGGCGCACTGCCGCCTCGGAGTAGAGCGCGCCGCCCCGCTGGCTCAGTTCCGGCGGCTTGACGACCCGGTTGGGGTCGGCGTACTTCCGGAGCAATTCCTGCTCCACCTCCATCACTACCTCGCCCCGCGTCTTCCCGGCCTGGCGCATCTCCTCTACCTTCCGGTCGGGGTAGTAGTAGTACTGCAGGTACCAGGTGGGGAAGACGCCCAGGGCCTCCACCAGGTCGGCGTCAAAGGGGTAGAAGGGGAGCCCCTCCCGCACCCGCGCCATCAGTTCGGCGGAGACGTCCCGGCCCCCGACGTAGACACGCCGGATCCAGTTGACGTGGTTCAGCCCCACCCACTCCAGGAAGACCGCCTCGTCGGGGACGCCGAAGAGGCCCGCGATGAGGCGGGTGAAGTTGATGGGGTTGTTGCAGAGGCCCACCACCTTCAGGGGCGTGTGCTTCAGCAGTGTCTCCGTGATGATGCCCGACGGGTTGGTGAAGTTGACCAGCCAGGCATCCGGCGCCCGCCGCTCCACGTCCCGCGCGATGTCCAGCATGGCCGGGATGGTGCGCCAGGCCTTCAGCGTGCCGCCCGGCCCCGTCGTCTCCTGCCCGACAACGCCGTGGGCCAGGGGGATTTTCTCGTCCCGGATGCGCGCGGCCATCCCGCCCACCCGAATCTGGGAGATGACGAAGGCCGCGCCGTCCAGCGCGGCCGCCCGGTCCGTCGTCCGCGTGATGCGGGTGGGGAGGTCGGCATGGCGGACCATCCGCTCCACCAGCCCGCCGACGACCTCCAGCCGCTCCGCGCTGATGTCGTGGAGGGCGATTTCCTCTACCTGGACCTCGTCCCGGTGGACGATGAAGCCGTCCACAAACTCCGGCGTGTAGGTACTCCCCCCGCCGATGACGGCGATTTTCCCGATGATGGTCATTTCTGCCTCCAGGGTTGTGGAAGGGTAACCACGAAGACACGAAGGCACGAAGGAAAATTAACAATTAAAAAATTAACAATTAAGAGATTCTTCGTGTCTTTGTGTCTTGGTGGTTTTCTTTTCATGCCGGGCGGTTGCCGATGCGGATGAGGATGAGGCCGATGGCCAGGAGGAGGAGCCCGCCGCCCAGGCCGATTCGCTGCAGCGGCCCGAAGCCGCCCCATTCCCCCATCCCGATGCGGTCTATGACGCCGACCCAGAGCAGGATCAGGCCAGCGATAGCGGAAAGGAAGATGCCCAGTTGTCGTTTCGTTACCATATTGGTGGGAACAAATTCGTAATTACCTACCACGAAGGGCACAAAGTACTCACAAAGGACACAAAGGGATAAAATATCATCCTTCGTGCCCTTTGTACGGCCTTCGTGTCCTTCGTGGTTTTTTATGAAACGGTTCTTGGGTAGGTAGTCACACAAATTCGTGGATTTGCGGCCGCGGTTTTTTGTTGCCATCAACCATTTTCCCTTGAATGTACCCCAAACCTGCCCATTTGTCAAACGGCTGGCAGTTCATTCCACTTGACAAAACCAATGTTGGGGTTATACTTATAACGACGCCCTGCCGTAGAGAGTGCCTCGTCTATGCCTGCCCTTGACTCTGAAATTTTATCGTTCCGCCAGCCACTAAAGGAGAAAGGAGAACCACGATGAAACGCCTCTCGCTGCTCACAGGTCTGCTGATTGTGATGGGCCTCCTGGTCACCGCGTGCCAGCCCAAAGGGCCCGAGACCATCAAAATCGGGCTGAACGCGGAGTTAACCGGCGGCGTCCCCGTGGTCGGGGCCTCCTGCAAGAACGCGGCCGAACTGGCAGTGGAGGAGATCAACAACGCCGGAGGGCTGGAGGTCGGCGGGAAGAAGTACAAGATTGAACTCCTCATTGAGGACAACGAGGACAAGGCGGAGTCTGCCGCCGCGGCCGCCCAGAAACTGAACGCCGCGGGCGTCCTCCTGATGATCGGCCCTAACGCCAGCCGCAACGCCATCCCCGCCTCCACGGTGGCCGAAGCCAATAAGATGCCCATGATCTCCCCCTGGTCCACCAACCCCAAGACCACCATTGACCCGGATACTGGCCAGCCTAAGAAGTACGTTATGCGGGCCTGCTTCATTGATGACTTTCAGGGCGTCGTCGCGGCCAAGTTCGCGATGACCGAACTGGGGAGCAAGAAGCCGGCTGTCCTCTACGCGGTGGACTCCGAGTACAACAAGGGGATCGCCGAAATCTTCAAGCGGACGATGGAGGAGAACGGCATCCCGGTGGTGGCCTTTGAGACCTACACCACCGGCGACAAGGACTTCTCCGCCCAGTTGACCAAGATCAAAGAGGCCGGCGCCGACTCCCTCTTCCTGCCCAACTACTACACCGAGGTACCGCTGCAGGTCCAGCAGGCGCACAAACTGGGCTTCACCGGGGTCATCTTCGGGAGCGACTCCTGGGGCGCCACCGAACTGATTGAACTCTGCGGCCCCGACTGCGAGGGGTACTTCTTCACCACCCACTACGCGGCGGACATCGCCACGCCGAAGGCCCAGGCCTTCATCAAGGCCTACGAGGCCAAGTACGGCGGCAAGACCCCGGACGACGTGGCCGCGCTCACCTACGATGCCTTCGGTCTGGCCTTCCAGGCCATCCAGGCCGCCGGGAAGATTGACCGGGAGGCGGTCAACCAGGCGCTGCACAGCATCACCCGCTATGAAGGCGTCACCGGCGTGATGGCCTTCAAGGGCACCGGCGACCCGGTGAAGAGCGCCGTTGTCCTCCAGATCAAGGGCGGGAAGTTCGTCTACTACACCACGGCCCAGCCGTAGAGTCAGTCCGATGTGCCAAGCACTTCTGGAAAGTGCCTGGCACATCCCTGATCAGGGCGGGCATACGGGGACTCTCGGGGGGAGAAGGGGATTTCCCCTTCTCCCCCGGCATGTTGGTCATCTGTAACTATTCAGGCGCTGACTGAAGTCAGCCTTCCTGGGCCTGTGGCCGATGGTCGGCCTTTGCCGACCTCATCCCACCCCCGGCGGCGAAGCCGCCGGGGGTGGGGTGAGGTGTGCCCAGGGAGGACGATTTCAATCGGCTGAATGGTTACGGTCATCTTACCGTCAAGGGGGACAGCGACCCATGCAAACCCTGATCCAGCAGGTCCTGAACGCCCTTCAACTGGGCAGCGTTTATGCCCTCATCGCCCTGGGCTACACGATGGTCTACGGGATCATCACCCTCATCAATTTTGCCCACGGCGACATCTTCATGGTCAGCACCTACGTGGCCTTCTTCGTCGGCACGGCGCTGATGAGCCAACTCCTCCACCTCCCCGGCATCGTCGTCTTCGTGCTGACCATGCTGGCCTCTATGTTCGCCACCGCTCTGCTGGCCGTGCTGATTGAGCGGTTCGCCTACAAGCCGCTGCGCCAGGCACCGCGCGTCTCCGCCGTCATCACCGCGCTGGGGGTGGGCCTCTTCCTGGAGAACTTCACCCTGGCGACCATCGGACCCGACCCCCGTTTCCTCCCCAAATTCTTCCCGGTGCAGACGTTCACCGTGGGCGGTGTCGCCTTCTCCAACGTCCAGATGATCATCATCGCCGTCTCTGCGGTGGTGATGCTCCTCCTGGATACCATCGTGCGCCGGACGATGGTGGGGATGGCCATGCGGGCCGTCTCGTGGGATAAGTTCACCGCCCCCCTGATGGGCGTGCCGGTGGACCGCATCATCTCCATCACCTTCGCCATCGGCGCCTCCATCGCGGCGGTCGGCGGGACGCTCTTCGGGATGGTCTACACCGTGGACCCGTACATGGGCATCCGCATCGGCTGGTGGGCCTTCATCTCCGCCGTTGTCGGCGGAATCGGCAACATCCGGGGGGCGATGATCGGCGGCTACATCCTGGGGTTCGTGGAGATTTTCACCCCGGTCATCCTGTCCGCTTCCACCTACCGGGACTTCGTCGCCTTCTCGTTGCTCCTGGTCCTGCTCATCTTCCGCCCCTACGGCATCCTGGGCCGTCCGGTGGCGCAGAAAGTGTAGGAGGCCGGCATGGCAAAACTCCTGACCTCCGTCCGCAACACCCTGTCCCGCGCACTGGCACCCCTCCGCGCTGCTTATGAGTCTCTCCCCGCGCCGGTCCGCCGCTGGACGATGCCGGTGCTGCTGATTCTCTTCTTCGTGATTGCCCTCCTCTCCCCGTCCTTCC